>JALWUJ010000045.1 GCA_027080135.1 Flavobacteriaceae bacterium
TGTTTAATATCTCTGCATCTTTGGTACTTAAATCAAATATCTCAGTACCGTCTTGATCGTTGTCGCATATAAAATAATTGGTGATGGGATTGGTGATCGATGGGGCTTGATCTACTTGAAGGACTAATTCCGTAGTGTTATAACAATCCGAACTATTTATATTTTCAGCACGTACATAAACCACTTGATAATCTGGAGTTACATTAGTATAAGGAATTGCTAAAGGAGAAATATTATTATCTGCATCAAATTGAGTTAAGTGATAAGTAATTACCGCATCAGGATTACCTCCAGAAACTTCAATATCTTTTAATGAAAGATTAAATGAAGCAAAGCCATCATTAGGAACTATATCACATAGAATAAAAGGTGTTGGAGGAAATGCTTCAGGAGCTACATATATAGTAACCACAAAGCTATCTGTTGCATAACAAGAAGAATTTGCAATATTTTCAACACGTACAAAAATTGTTTCAGAAGGAGCAGCCGCTACGTAAGGATTAGGATAAGCATTAATACCAGTATCTGCATCTGCTTGTGTTGCATGATAGGTAACATTGTATTGTAAAGGATCCAAACCATTTAATGCTTCAGCATCTTTTAATGTAACTAAATCTAATGTTACAAAACCATCCGAATCGAAATCACAAGCAGCGTAATCTGTCATAGGTCCCACAGAAGCAGGAGTAAATACAATCTCGAAATTGTCTAAAGCATTACAAGTTCCAGTAGCAATTTCATGAATACGAGCATAAATAGTTTGTACTGTTCCTATAATAGGATAGGCATTTGGAGTAGGAATAGCATTCGTGTCGTTTTGGCTATCAACTAATGTTTCATAATATTTTACTTCAAAAACTAAAGGATCTTGCCCTCCTAATATGATAGGTGTATTTACAGTAAGATCAAAAATACCTAAATTAACTCCATCATCACATTGAAACAAATCTATTGGTGGATTAGCAATTACAGGGGTTGGCAAATAATTAATAATAATTTGATCAGTTCCAGGGCAAAGAGGGTCGTTAGGGTCTGTTACTTCAACTGAATAAGTTCCAGAATTGGGAGCAGTAACGGTATAAGAGGTGCCTGTTGCACCTGCAATAGGAACTCCGTTTAAAAACCATTGATAAGTAAAATTTGGGTCGCCTTGGTCTGCATCTAAAACAATATCGTTTAAATCACAAGTTTCAACATCAGGACCCAAATCAACAGAAAAAGGAGAATCTACAGAAACTAAAACATCATCTTCTAAAACAACTACATCTCCATTACAAGTATTAGTGTAGGTTACTCTTGCTGTAAAAACTTCTGAGCCTCCTGAGGGACAAACATTTAGTGTTGGTGTATTTCCAATTACATTTCCACCAGAATCTACCCATTCAAATACATAAGATGGAGCTCCTGCTGGAGCGAAACTCCAAGCTTCATTAGAAGCTGCCCAAGGAGAATCTGAAGTGTTTCTTCCAGGTGGAACATAAGCTAAATTTCCTGCATTGTTTTGAATACCTATAGCTGCATTACCACCATTCCATCCAGAGCATTGGTCGTTTGGTGCATCTTGAATATAAATTTCAACAACATTTGAAAATTCATATAAAACAGCCATGTGAGTTGCTCTAACAGTATTACAACTAAAATATGGAACTGCAAAAAAGGAAACCACTAAAACTCTATTTGGGTAAGTTCCTAAAACTTCATATCCTATTTCATCTGTAGATCCTACAGAGGGATCTATATCATGGACAGGAGTAAAAATATTACCTTCTGCTAAAGCTTGTTGTGTGTTATTAGGCAAGTCGGCGTTAAAACTCCAATCGTTAAAATCTCCTGCCGCTCCTACTTCAAAACGCAATAAACCATTAGAACCAACCTGAAATTGCTGTTCTAAATTTCCGAAAAAACAAAAATCAAATGGCAATGTTTCAACTGTTGACCATTGATCATCAATGTTTGGATTCATATTATTTGCCAATCCATTAAAAGGAAATGGAGGGTTATACGGAATTGTTGAAACAGTATAATTAGTACTAAAAGTTTCAAATATTTCTAAAAAATCTGCTGTTATATCTGCACAACCACCAGTTCCACAAGGAATTAGAACATCTGGACCTGCATCAACAAATAAGGAACCAGGACCTTGTGCTTGATGTTTTTGTGTATTAAATAATAATACAAACAGTAAGAATATTGAGTATTTGGGGAATTTCATAGCAAAAATTTAATAATTGGCGAAAATTAAGAAATATTTATGAAAAAAATAAATTTCATTCCTTAAAAATAATCTTTCATTTTTTAATAGCTCTTCTCGAATACGTATCTTTGCAAATTGTAGTTCAAAAAATACTTATGGATTTGAAAAAACACCTTAAAATTATTGATGAAATTGGAGACGAACATATTGGAACTTCATCAGATACTCCATTAAAGTTAGATGCTTTTAAACTTAGCGATATAGAGAAAATAAACTCTATAAAAAAAGATGTTAAAAATATTCTTGAAACACTTGGGATGGATTTAACTGATGATAGCTTAAAAGGAACCCCCAATAGAGTGGCTAAAATGTTTGTTAATGAGGTTTTTGGAGGACTAAATCCTGCCAATAAACCCAAGGCTTCGACTTTCAAAAATAAATATAAGTATGGCGAAATGTTAGTTGAGAAAAATATTACACTGTATTCTACATGTGAACACCATTTACTTCCTATTGTTGGAAAAGCACATATTGCTTATGTTTCTAATGGTACTGTTGTGGGACTTTCAAAAATGAATAGAATTGTAGATTATTTTGCAAAACGCCCACAAGTTCAAGAACGTTTAACTATTCAAATTGTAAAAGAACTACAGGGAATTTTGAAGACTGAAGATGTTGCTTGTATTATAGATGCTAAGCATTTATGTGTAAACTCTCGTGGAATTCGCGATATAGATAGCAGTACTGTAACCAGTGAATTTGGTGGGAAATTTAAAGATACTGAAACTCGTAGAGAATTTTTAGATTATATTAAATTTGATACTCAGTTTTAGAGGTTATCGCAAAGGCGCTAAGACGCAAAGATGTTTAAAAACAAATTAAAATTGGTGAATAACGATTGTTGATTTTAGAATTGAGATTTATTCCATATAACTAATCAATTAACAGAAACAGATCGATACAATTGCTTATAGCAAATACTCAGTGTCCTAAATATTAAAAAATAATTAATGAAACTTTACGAACAACAAGAATTGCACATTTACAATTCCATTTCAAAAACCAAAGAAAAATTTATTCCTATTTATGAAGGTGCTATCGGAATGTATGTCTGTGGACCTACCGTTTACAGCAATGTTCATTTGGGGAATTGTCGTACTTTTTTGTCGTTTGATTTGGTATTTCGTTATCTGAAACATTTGGGTTATAAAGTTCGTTATGTTCGTAATATTACCGATGCTGGTCATTTAGAAAATGATGCAGATAGCGGTGAAGATCGTATTGCCAAAAAAGCACGAATCGAGATGGTAGAACCTATGGAAATCGTACAGCGATATACCGTAGATTTTCATACCACAATGGCACAATTTAATGCCTTACCACCAAGCATTGAACCTACGGCAACAGGACATATTATTGAACAAATTCAGATTATTGAAAAAATTATTTCGGAAGGGTTTGCTTACGTAGTAAACGGTTCGGTTTATTTTGATGTTCATAAATTTAACCAATCTCATAACTACGGAAAATTAAGCGGAAGAAACCTCGAAGATATGGTTGCTAATACTCGTGACTTAGACGGTCAATCCGATAAGAAAAATCCACAAGATTTTGCTCTTTGGAAAAAAGCAGAACCTGTACATATTATGCGTTGGCCTTCGCCTTGGAGCAATGGTTTTCCAGGTTGGCATTTAGAATGTACTGCTATGAGTACCAAGTATCTTGGCAAACATTTTGACATTCACGGAGGCGGTATGGATTTAAAATTTCCCCATCACGAATGTGAAATTGCACAATCTGAAGCAGCCACTAATACCAATCCAGTTAATTACTGGATGCACGCAAATATGCTTACTTTAAATGGTAAGAAAATGGCAAAGTCCACAGGAAATAATATTTTACCTTATGAATTATTTTCAGGAGAAAACAACATTTTAAGCAAAGCATTTTCGCCAACAGTGACAAAGTTTTTTATGTATCAGGCTAATTATAGAAGCATATTAGATTTTTCAAACGAGGCATTGGTTGCTTCCGAAAAAGGCTTCAACCGTATGATGGAAGCTTATAAAATGATTTCTGAAATTAAACCTTCAAATAAAAGTGAATTTGATACTTCAGCTTGGAAACAATCTTGTTACGACGCCATGAACGATGATTTTAATAGTCCGATGTTAATTGCTCAATTATTTGAAGCTTCCAAAATAATCAATACAGCCAAAGAAGGAAAAGTTTTATTAACTTCAGAAGATATTAAAGTTCTTCATAAAACAATGCACGATTTTATATTTGAAGTTTTAGGATTGGAAGATGCTTCAGCAGCACAAAATAACGGTGAGGATAAATTAACGGAAGCAGTAAATATTTTAATTGGATTAAGAAATCAGGCGAGAGCTAATAAAGATTTTACTACTAGCGATTTAATTCGGGATCAATTAAAAGATGCAGGAATTAATTTGAAAGATGGTAAAGATGGAACTAGTTTTTCGTTGAAATAGCATTAATGTCAATTCGGCTCCGCTCAGTGACCGAAACCGAACACTGAGCGGAGCCGAAGTGTGTAATTAAACAGGGGTGAAAAGAATACTAACATTTCCATTTGTAATATTCATACGGTTTTACCAATTGGTAATTTCGCCTATATTGCCTTCTACCTGTAGATATAACCCAACTTGTTCGCATTATTCTATTGAAGCACTTCAAAAACACGGATTATTTAAAGGAGGTTGGTTGGCGATAAAACGCATTGGGAGCTGTCATCCTTGGGGCGGGGAAGGTTATGATCCTGTTCCAGAAAAAAAAAGAGAAAGAGGTGAGGAGTTGAGTGGTAAGTAATTGAGTGGTGAGTGGTGAGCCGTGAGTTGTAAGATAGAAAAGAGAACTAATTGTCTATTAATAACTTTAGCTTTTCTTATATTTACCCATCAATTTTAAAATAAAAAATAACAATTAAAATAAAAAATAATTTATGCAGGCATTAAGTTTTGTTTGGGATCCTTCAAAAGGAATTGATTTAGGTTTTTTTCTAATTCGTTATTACAGTTTAATGTTTGTAATTGCCTTTGCGTTAGGTTGGTTTTTAACAAAAAAAATATTTAGGAATGAAGGTTTGCCTGACGAAAAATTAGATAGCCTTTTTATTTATGTGGTTATAGCAACTTTACTAGGAGCACGTTTGGGGCATGTAATTTTCTATCAACCCGAACTATTTAAAGAAGATTTTTTATCGGTGTTTTTACCATTTAAAACTGTTCCGGAATTTAAATTTACTGGCTTTCAAGGATTGGCAAGCCATGGTGCTGCTATTGCCATTATAATTGCTATGTATTTTTATAGCAAAAATATTTTAAAAAAGCCTATTCTTTGGATACTTGATCGTATTGTAATTGCTGTAGCAAGTGGAGCTGTTTTTGTGAGGATAGGAAATTTTATAAATTCAGAAATTATAGGAAAAGCAACACATAGTGATTATGGTGTTGTTTTTAAACAATTAGGAGAAGATTTTCCTCGTCATCCCGCCCAATTATACGAATCGTTTTGTTACATATTTGTATTTATAACACTGTATTATTTCTATTGGAAAACCAATAAAAGCAAACAATTGGGTTTTTTATTAGGAGTTTTTTTAGTAATGCTTTGGACGGTACGTTTCTTTGTGGAATTTGTAAAAGAAGCACAAGTTGACGAAAGAGCAGATTGGCTATTAAATACAGGACAATGGTTAAGTATTCCTTTTATTGTAATTGGAATTTATCTAATGATTACTTCAAAAAATAGAATAGTTGAATAATGAGAAAATCACTTTTTTTTATAACCTTATTAACCACAAGTTTGGGTTTTGTGAACTGCAAAAACGATGTAAAACCCTCTAAATCCATCACTAAAGAAATTACTTTTAAGAAAGAAGGAGAATTGCGTTTAAAGAATGTTGTTTCAGATTCTATTATAAAAAAACTTGATATTGAAATTGCAGATGATGAGTATCAAACTCAAACGGGTTTAATGTATCGTCATTCAATGAAAGATAATCAAGCAATGCTTTTTATTTTTGAGAATGAACAACCACGTTCGTTTTATATGAAGAACACCGAGTTTCCTTTAGACATTATATATGTTAATAGTAAAAAAAAAATTGTGAGTATTCAGAAAAACGCAAAACCATTTGATGAAACGTCACTTCCGTCTAATGCTCCTGTGCTTTATGTTTTAGAGGTTAAGGCTGGTCTGACTGATTTATGGAATTTACAAATAGGCGACCGTATTGAGTGGAATCGATAAAGAATTAAATTACATAATAAAAATTGATGTACTTTGAAATGTTTTAATTCATTTCATAAACAATTGTCATAGTGTAATTATTTCGAATATTTTTAATAGAAGCAGTACTAGTTAAGCCAACATCGTAAAGTTGGTAATTACCCTTTCGTTCAAATCTTGAATAGGACATATCTACACTATAGTGTCCAAAATAAAATCCGAAACCTGCCGAAAAACCATTTAAATCTCCAATTGTAGTTTTGTCTTTATAAGGGCTTTCTTCATAAATATAACCACCTCTTAATTTTAAAATATCAATTCGGTATTCACCACCAACTTTAACACTTGAAGCACCTTTTAATTCATTTGAAATTTTTGCATTTTGATAAGAAAATGCAGGATCGCTATTTGGGCTGAACCTTGTAGATGAATAATCTTTATAAGAATAATCGAAACTAAGAAGCCCATGTCTTCCAAAAACATAAGCAGCACTTCCAGCTATTTTCCATGGGGTTTTTAATTCATATTTATAAAAAACATTAATAATATGAGGGTTAATGTATTCTGTGATAACATTTCCGTTTTCAGTTCTGTCAGTTTCAATAGTTTGGTAGGTTTCATCATAAATATTGTACCAAATTGGAGTATCGTAAGTAAATCCTAATCTAAAGGCATCAGTAATATTTGCAATAGCTCCAAATTGTGCAGAAAAACCTCTACCGTAAGAAGAAAGGTTGTTTTCAAAACCTACAAAATTCACTAGGCTTTCACTATTTGAGTTGGTTTCGCTTAAATAAGTGTAATTTATATAATTAAAATAATTACTGTTTAAATTTACTCCAAAAGATATTCTTTTACTCATTTGAGCCGCCATATTAAAAGTGTATTTTCCGCTATACCCACTTGAGGTTTGGTAATATTTTTGATTAAAACTATTTCCGGCAATATTGGAATAATATTGCGTGTTGTTTGGATTATCGTTAACTGCTTCAATGACGTAACTTTGGTATCCAAGTAAGGCATTTTGGGCAGAAGTTCCTTCGTTTTCTCCTAAGTATTGGTATAAACTTGAAATGGTTTCGCCTTGTTGTAATTGTAACAAATCTAAAGGTACTCCGTTAGCTTTAGCAATAAAAAATTCTCCGATGGATGTGTTTCCGTTTCCTGAAATAAACACATCATCATCAAAATTATTTGTTGAAATATAGTTGAATCCTAAACTAAATTTATTTATTTTAGAATTTTGATTTGGAGTATTAAAGACAAAAACAAAACCAGCCTGATTAAATTTTAATCTTGTGTTAGAAGATTGGGTATTAGTTCCAAAATAAGAAGCTTTGTTTCTTTTGTCAACAACAGAAAAAGTTGCTGTACCCACACTTCTTATCATTACTCCACTACTTGCGGGATTTATGGATAATGACGAAACATCTCCTCCCAATGCACCAAAAGCTCCACTTAGAGCGTTAAATCGTGCTGTTCCGTTTAATGTTTCGGTGGAATAACGTAAGGCATCTGTAATATTTTGTGCCTTAGAAATAGACACAAAAAAGACCATTATAAGTGCTAAAAAAAATCTTTTCATGAGTAAATTAAAATTAATTTTGGGGATTGTTTTTAAATTCCACCTCGTCTTCCGCCTCCTCGAGAGCCACCACTGTAACCTCCACGCGAACCGCCCCGAGAGCCACCACTATAACTTCCACCTCGTGAACTAGATCCTCCTCTGTAAGAGCTACTTGGTCTTGTAGAATTACTAGGTCTATAGGTGTTAGAAGATCTTCTGTTTGAGTTACTTCTTGAATTGCTGTAGTTGGAATTTCCCGATCTTCTTATATTATTAATTCTTTTAGAGTTAGAACGTCTTGAAGATTCACTTCTTGAATATGAACCACTTCTTCGGTTGGAATAATTGCTATTACCTCTGTTAGAAATATAACCTCTTCTGGTTGAAGCATATCTACCATTGTCATAAGCAGAACTTCTTCTTCCTCGGTTATAAGAATATCCGTAACCATAATAACCACCATAACCATAATGTGGGTAATAACCATGATAAGGATATCCCCAACCGTAATGTGGGTAACCCCATCCCCAACCGTAGTAAGGGTAACCATAATAAGGATAGCCATAATAAGGATAACCCCAACCAAAACCTATGCCCCAACCACCATAATAATATGGGCTGTAACCAAAACCACCGTAAACATTTATTGAAACTTCTGTAGTGTTGGTTCCCCAACCACCATCTCCTTCGTCATAATAATTAGAGTCTTCTTCAACTACGTAACCATCTTCGTCAAGACTTTCTGTTTTGTGATATGCTTCTACATCTGTTAAAATAGCACCTTCTTCAGGTACATCTTTATAATCAAGTTCTTTAGATTTAAAATATTGTTTGTAGTAATTATTTTTACTTGCTTCTTCTTTAGTTATTGAATTATCTACTTCTGCCACTTTCTTATTTCCTGATGAATAAATTCCATCTGCTTCATCATAGTTATTTGTACTATGAGTTCCACAAGAAGTAAAAAGTAAAATAGCAAATCCAAAAAGTAATAAGGAATTGATTTTTTTGAATGATTTGTTTTTCGTTTTCATAACAATAGCAATTTAATTGTTGGACAGTATAAATTTAGTTAGTTTTGCCGAGAACTAAAAGTTTTTAACATAATTACAATATTTGTGCCAAAACCAATGATATGGCTAAAAAACTAACAAAACGAAGTGAGGATTACTCAAAATGGTATAATGAATTGGTTATAAATGCCGATCTCGCGGAAAATTCTGGGGTAAGAGGTTGTATGGTAATCAAACCTTATGGGTTTTCTATTTGGGAAAAAATGCAGGCAGAATTAGACAGAATGTTTAAAGAAACAGGTCATCAAAACGCATATTTCCCTCTTTTTATCCCAAAATCTTATTTTAGTAAAGAGGCTAGTCATGTAGATGGTTTTGCAAAAGAATGTGCAGTGGTAACCCATTATCGTTTAAAAGATGATGGAGAGGGAGGAGTTGTGGTAGATCCTGATGCAAAACTGGAAGAAGAATTAATTGTTCGACCTACTTCGGAAACGATAATTTGGGATACTTATAGGAAATGGATTCAATCTTATAGAGATTTACCTTTGCTAATAAACCAATGGGCCAATGTAGTACGTTGGGAAATGAGAACCAGACTTTTTTTGCGAACTGCAGAGTTTTTATGGCAAGAAGGGCATACTGCTCATGCAACCAAGCAAGAAGCCATTGAAGAAACCGAACAAATGGTAAATATCTATGCAGAGTTTGCTGAAAATTTTATGGCTATGCCTGTAATTAAAGGTTTTAAAACCGAAAGCGAACGTTTTGCTGGTGCATTAGAAACCTATTGTATAGAAGCGTTAATGCAAGATGGAAAAGCTTTGCAAGCTGGAACTTCTCATTTTTTAGGTCAGAATTTTGCAAAAGCATTTGATGTAAAATTTACAGACAAAGATGGGAAACAGGATTATGTATGGGCTTCTTCTTGGGGTGTTTCAACTAGATTAATGGGAGCACTTATTATGACTCATAGCGATGACAATGGTTTGGTTTTGCCTCCAAGATTAGCTCCAGACCAAGTTGTAATAGTTCCAATTTATAGAAGCGAAGAGCAATTTAACTTGGTAAGTAATGTTGCTAAAGAAGTAATGTCTGAACTAAGATTAAAAGGAATAAGAGTTAAGTTTGATGATAGAGATACACACAAACCGGGTTGGAAGTTTAATGAATATGAATTAAAAGGTGTGCCTGTACGAATTGCTATAGGTCCTAGAGATGTGGAAAATGGTACTTTGGAAATAGCAAGAAGAGATACACTTACAAAAGAATTGGTCTCTAGAGAGAATGTAGCTAAAATTGTTGAAGGACTAATGGAAGAAATTCAGGATAATTTATACACCAAAGCAGCAAACTATAGAACTGAAAATACTACTGAAGTTTCTAGTTATGAAGAATTCAAAAAAATATTAGAAACTAAAGGTGGTTTTATACTTGCACATTGGGATGGTTCAAAAGAGACAGAAGAACTTATTAAAAACGAAACAAAAGCAACTATTAGATGTATTCTTATTAACGCAAAAGAAGAAGAAGGAACCTGCATGGTTACTGGAAAACCATCTAAAATGAAAGTGCTATTTGCTAAGGCATATTAAATTTTTTAAAAAAAGTTTAGTAAGACTTGCTGCATTAAAAAATAGTTGTATTTTTGCATCCGCATTTAAAAATTAATGGTCCGTTCGTCTAGGGGTTAGGACGCCAGGTTTTCATCCTGGTAACAGGGGTTCGATTCCCCTACGGACTACAAAACAAGATTAAATAAAACAAAATGGCGAATCACAAGTCAGCATTAAAGAGAATTAGAAACAGCGAAGTTAAAAGATTACGTAATCGTTATCAACACAAAACAACGCGTAGTGCAATGAAAAAATTACTAAGCACTTCTGAGAAGAAAGAAGCGGAAGAATTATTTTCTAGTGTTGTTTCTATGATAGACAAGTTAGCAAAGAAAAATATTATTCATAATAACAAAGCTGCTAACTTAAAATCTAATATGGCCAAACACGTAGCTTCTCTTTAATTTAATAAAATAATTTAAAATATTAACTCCTTTAGGTTTTACCTGAAGGAGTTTTTTTGTTTTAATATTTTAATGTCGATAACCTAGTTTTCGGGTAGTTTTCTCACCAACAAATTGTTGAATTTGTTCGTTATAAGAACTTTTAATAGCTTCAAAAATAAATTCAAAAAAAGTTTTGTATGAAGAGGAATCTCCTTTTGTAATCTGAAATTCTTGCTTTAACTGTGCATGTTTTACATAATAATTTCCTTTGTCATTTTTTCTGAACATTAAATGAATAAGTATTAACTCTTCTGGTAAAGTTTCAAGAGCCTTGCAAACAGTGAGTCCAACGCCAAAATGCCAGTAATGATCCTCGGATAATCTTATGGCATGAATTAATGCGGACGGAACTAATTCAAAACCCTTTTGTTCACTTATTTTATAAAGTGAAAACTGACTTTCAGGAATGTTTAAATAAGCTTTAAACTCTCTAACTATTTCCATGGAAAATAAGTGGCAATCTGTTTTGTAATTATTGAAATTGTTTTGTGCATTGTCATAGGCAATGCACAATTCATGAAATTTTGTTGTTTCCATTATTAATAAATTTAATTTACTAATTTAGACGGAAACCTCTTTTAATGCTAACTAATTCGATAAGAAAATACTTTTTAAATTAAAACACTTCTAGGAACCATTTTTCGGTAATCTCCACCATTTCTTATAATATCCCTTACAATAGAAGAAGAAATATTTGAAACATTTGGTGTACTTACTAAAAAAATACTTTCAATTTTTGCTAAAGAAGCATTGGTTTGTGCTATAGATTGTTCGTAAGTAAAATCTGTACTATTTCGGAGTCCTCGTAAAATAAAATTAACTTTTTCTTTTTTGCATAAATCTACTGTTAATCCAGTATATGTAGAAATTTTTATTTTCGGTTCATTTGCAAATGTTTCTTCTAAATGTCTTTTTCTGTCTTCCAAAGAAAACATATATTTTTTTTCTGCATTAACCCCAATTGCAATAATTATTTCATCAAACAATAACAATGCTCTTTCAATAATATCTATATGTCCATTGGTAACGGGGTCAAAAGATCCTGGAAAAACTGCTCTTTTCATTTTAATTATTTATTAGTTAATACATTCTGAATTAGAATATCGAAAAACTCAGTTAATGTCATTCCAGATTCTCTTACTTGTTTAGGCACAATACTTTCTTTAGATAAACCTGGATTGGTGTTAATTTCGATAAAATAAGGAACTCCTTCTTGAATAATAAAATCACTTCGGGTAATTCCTTTCATATTTAAAAGTTGGTAAATTTCTTTAGCAATAAATTTTACTTTTTGGGCTTCATCATCCGAAATTCTTGCAGGTGTTATCTCCATCGATTTACCTAAATATTTAGCTTCGTAATCAAAATAATCATTTTCAGAAACTATTTCGGTAGGAGGAAGTACTATTATTTCTTCTTTATTATTAAATACTCCTACAGAAACTTCGGTGCCTTGAATGGTTGTTTCAATAATAATTTCAGTATCTTCTTTAAAAGCTTTTTCTATAGCAGGTTGTAATTCTTCTAAAGTATGAACTTTACTAATTCCAAAGCTTGAACCTGCTCTATTTGGTTTTACAAAACAAGGTAAACCTACTTTTTTAATAATTTCTTCTTCCGAAAAATGTATACCTTTATTTACATAATACGAGTTAGCACATTTAATGCCAAAGCCCTTTAAAACAGATAAACAATCTCGTTTGTTAAAACTTAAAGCAGCTTGATAATAATCACAACTAGTTTGAGGTATTTCAATAAGTTTTAAATATGCCTGAAGGTGACCATCCTCTCCAGGAGTGCCGTGAATGGTATTGAAAATAGCATCAGGAATAATGATGTTTTTTCCGTTAGAAAAACTGAAATTAGCTTTATTTATTGAGTGCTTTATTCCCTTATCGGTTTCAAAAAACCAACCTTCTTTTAATATCTGAATAGGATATACCTCATATTTTTGTTGATCTAATGAGTCGCAAACCACCTTACCACTATTTAAAGAAATTTCAAATTCACTAGAATAACCGCCCATTACAACGGCAATAATCTTTTTTTTCATAACAAAATACTAAAAGCTACGTTTAACAAAAATATCATTATTCATTTATAAAGATACTAACTTTAGGTTTTATATTTTTGTAAAATAACAGAACTCTATGACATTTATAAAATTTTTATTTACCAAAACGTTTTTAAAACACTTAGTTTTTGCTGGAATTGTTTTAATTGGACTTGTTTTTTTAACTCTTTTTTGGTTAAAAATTACGACCAATCATAACCAAAAAATTGTGGTTCCCGAATTAGCAAAAATGAGTTTAGATGAAGCAGAAAATAAACTAAACGAATTAGACTTACGTTTCGAGATTTTAGATTCGTCTAATTATAACCCCGATTTTCCAAAATATTCGGTGATAGAGCAATTGCCAAGAGCAGGAGAGTATGTAAAAGAAAAACGAAAAATATACCTCACTTTAAACCGGTCGGGTTATGTTTTTGTAAAAGTTCCTGAAGTGGTTGGAAAAACAAAAAGGCAAGCCGAACCAACTTTAGTGTCTATGGGTTTTAAAATTGGGAAAATTACATATAAACCCTATATTGCTATCGACGAGGTTTTGGAAATGTATCATAAAGGAAAAAAAATAACTTCTGGAGATGAAATTCAGAAAACATCGGTAATAGATTTGGTTTTGGGAGACGGAGAAGGCAGTTTAAAAAAAGAACTTCAGAATTCTGACGAAGAAATAGAAAAGGAAGATGAGGGAGAGTAATATAGAAAGATCTTTAAGCCAAAATGAATCGGACGATTTATATGAACATTACCGTTTTGAAGCTCAAAAAGGGCAACAACCCTTACGAGTGGATAAATATTTAATGAACTATATTGAAAATGCAACTCGTAGTAAAATACAGAAAGCAGCAAAAGACGGAAATATATATGTTAACGGAAAAACTGTAAAATCTAATTATAAAGTTAAGGCCTTTGATGTAGTTACTGTACTTTTTGAACATCCTCCTTATGAGTTTTTGTTAGTTCCAGAAGATATACCTATAGATATAGTTTATGAAGACGATGCAGTTTTGGTGGTGAATAAACCTGCCGGAATGGTGGTGCATCCAGGTCATGGAAATTATAGTGGGACGCTAATAAATGCACTTACATATCATTTTGAAAATTTACCAAATAATAGCAGTAATCGTCCAGGATTAGTTCACCGGATAGATAAAGATACCAGTGGGTTGTTAGTAGTTGCAAAAACTGAGGAGGCGATGACTCATTTATCCAAACAGTTTTTTAACAAGACCACCGAGCGAGAATACGTAGCTTTAGTTTGGGGAGATGTAAAAGAAAAGGAAGGCATCATTGAAGGAAATATAGGAAGACATCCCAAAAATAGATTACAAAATACCGTTTTTTTAAACGACGAGGAAGAAAAAGGAAAACCAGCCATTACACATTATAAAGTTATGGAAGCATTGGGTTATGTAACACTAATTTCTTGTAGATTAGAAACTGGAAGAACTCATCAAATAAGAGTACACTTAAAACATATAGGACATACTCTTTTTAATGACGAACGTTATGGAGGAGACCGAATTTTAAAAGGAACCAGTTTTAGTAAATACAAACAATTTGTTGATAATTGTTTTTCAATTTTACCTAGACAAGCATTACATGCACGAACATTAGGTTTTGTACATCCTACTACTAATAAAATGATGCGTTTTGAAGCTCCAATACCCGAAGATATTGCACAATGCATCGAAAAATGGCGTAATTACTCAAAAAACTCTACACTTCAATAAAAACAAAATTAGTATGAAAATTGTAATTTCTCCAGCAAAAAGCCTTGATTTTGAAAGTAATTTACCTTTACAAAATTTTTCAATACCTGTTTTTTTGTCAGAAGCTGAAATTTTAAATAACAAAATGGCAAGTAAGTCTAAAAAAGAAATTAAGAATTTAATGAATATTAGCGACAAACTTGCCGATTTAAATTATCAACGTTACCAAGATTTTTCGGTACCATTTACAAAAGAAAACGCAAGACCTGCGGTTTATTCATTCTCAGGAGATGTTTACATAGGTTTAGATGCCTATTCTTTAGAAGAAAGTAAAATTCAAAAAATGCAAGATACTCTTAGGATTTTATCGGGAATGTATGGAATTTTAAAACCGTTAGATTTAATTCAGCCATATCGTTTAGAAATGGGAACAAAATTAAAAATTAACAATAAAAAGAACCTGTACGAATTTTGGGGAAACACTATTACAGAATTTTTAAATAACGAAATGGAGGATAACGAAATTTTTGTAAATCTTGCCAGTCAAGAATACTTTAAAGTTGTGAATCCTGCAAAATTAAAAGTACCGGTAATCTCCCCTGTTTTTAAAGATTATAAAAATGGAAAATTGAAAATTATTTCATTTTTTGCAAAAAAAGCTAGAGGAAGTATGGTGCGTTATATTTTGGATAACCAGATTAATACATTAGAAGATTTAAAAGGATTTAATGTGGATGGTTATGGGTTTAGTGAAGAGTTTTCAATTAAGGAAAACGAACCTGTTTTTATTCGATAATTCAAACTAAAAAAATGAAAAATACACTATTGTTTTTGTTTGTTATGTTGCTTTTTTCTTGTAAGTATAAAAAAGAGTTACCAAAAGAAATTATAAATGAGAGCTTTGTTAAGAAAAATACTTCGGAAGAAGATTTTCAATCAAAATTAAAAATAATAAATTTTGAAGAGTTAAACAAAATATTACATCAAAAAAACGACACGACTTATGTAGTAAATTTTTGGGCTACTTGGTGCAAACCTTGTGTAAAAGAATTACCTTATTTTGAAAAAATTGGTGAACAATTTGCTTCAGAAAAAGTAAAAGTTATTTTGGTAAGCATCGATAATTTAGATCAAATAAAAAGAGTAGAAACGTTTATTAAAAAAAGAAATATAAAATCTAATT
The DNA here is from genome assembly GCA_027080135.1 of Flavobacteriaceae bacterium. Lineage (GTDB taxonomy): Bacteria > Bacteroidota > Bacteroidia > Flavobacteriales > Flavobacteriaceae > Marifrigoribacter. Next base: position 16,051 of record JALWUJ010000045.1, read on the forward strand.
GTTATTTAATAAATGAGAGTGATCCTGAAATATGGATGAAGAAAGTAGACTCTTCCTGGAACGGAAGTGTACCTGCAACAGTATTATTTAATGCTACAAATAGAAAATTTTTTGAAACTTCTCTAACTTTTGAAAAACTCTATTCCGAACTTCAATTATTGCAGAAATAATATTTTTGTAATGTAACAATACAAAAAAATAAGCGTCTATCAATTGGGAAATTATTAAAATAAATGTTTTATGAAATTTAAGTACTTATTAATAGCTTTATTGCTTGCCATTACTTTTCAATCTTGTAAAGATTATTCAAAAGATACAGCAGATACAGAGGGTATTCAACTCATTACTCCACAACAAGTTTATGATGCGGTTTATAGTGAAGATTCAGTACAACTTGTAGATGTTAGAACTCCAGAAGAATATAAACAGAGCCATTTAAAAGGAGCACAAAATATTTGTGTTACTAGCAATGATTTTCTAGAAAAAGTAAAAACTTTAGACAAAAACAAACCTGTTTATGTGTATTGTAAAAAAGGAACCCGTAGTGCTGCTGCAGCCAAAAAGTTAAAAGAAATGGGATTCACAAAAATTTATGATATGGATGGAGGTATTCTACAATGGGAAGAAAATAAGTTAGAAACCGAAAAGTAAGAAGTAAACTTGTTTTTTATATAAGCCGTTATTATTTCTGAGTCTCGGTTTATTTTTGTTAATTAAAAAAGCCCTCCTTCGCTCTTCAAAAAAAGAAGAGCTTCGGAGGGCGTAGGTGGAGCCGGGGAGATTCGAACTCCCGTCCAAACAAGCAATTATAATGCTTTCTACATGTTTAGTTTTTATTTAGATTTTCGTCAGATTGCCGGTTAAAAACTACCAACGCACCGCTTATCTTTGCTTGAGTTTCACTGTTTTATCAAAGCTCTAAAACAGCTAGGTTTACTTTTACGAAGTCTCTATATCGATTGCCGTAAACCAAGGCCCTCGAGAGACTTCCTGCTTGCCTACCTTGTAGACCGAGGCATTATCCTACTATAATTCGGATTATGCAGCTAGGGCGTAGTTATTCTCGCCGTTTAAAAAAGTGTGAAATATGATATTTACGAGCTATATCTCAGCGCTCGACATGCTTACATTACAATTAGACCCGCTGTCAAAACCAGTCGGCCCCAATTAATTCCTGCGAAGGCAGGAATCTCTTTTTATAAGTTTTTTTCAAAGAACTATAGGCAAAAATCCATTTTGCCAAAGGAGTGCAAAGATATAATAATACTTGTATCTTTGGTGTCCAAAATTATTTATTCAAAATTTATACCAATGTCCATAAAATTCGCAATAATAAAAGAACGTAAGTCACCACCAGATAGACGTGTGGTTTTTTCGCCAAAAAAATGTCAAAAAGTCATAGAACAATTTCCTGAAGCTAAGATTATAGTTGAAAGTAGTGATGTTCGGTTTTTTAAGGATGAAGCCTATAAAGGAGCAGGTTTTGAAGTGAAGAATGATGTTTCGGAATGTGATGTAATGTTAGGTGTAAAGGAGGTTCCAATTTCTGCATTAATTCCTAATAAAAAGTATTTTTTCTTTAGTCATACTATTAAACATCAACCTTATAATAGAGGGTTGTTGCAAGCCATACTTCAGAAAAAAATTGAGTTATATGACCATGAAACCATTGTAAAAGAAAACGGTGCCAGACTTATAGGTTTTGGTCGTTATGCTGGTTTGGTAGGAGCTTATAATACTTTTAGAGCATTAGGACTACGTGATGGTTTGTTTGATTTACCAAAAGTAGAAACACTTCATGATTATGCAGAAATGAAGCAAGAATTAGACAAAATAAAACTTCCAACTATTAAAATTGTATTAACAGGAAAAGGTAAAGTTGCTAAAGGTGCTAAAGAAATTTTGGAACATTTAAAAATTAGAGAAGTTTCGGTAGATAATTATTTAACCAAAACATATAAAAATACTGTTTTTTGTGAAATAGATATAAAAGATTATAACAAAAAGACAGACGGGACTAAATTTAATAAAAAAGAATTTTACAAAGACCCTTCTGGATATGAAAGTGATTTTATGCGTTTCGCTAAAATATCAGATATGTTTTTAGCGGGACATTTTTACGGTGAAAATGCACCTTATTTATTTACGCGTGAAGATGCCAAACATCCCAATTTTAAAATTAATATAGTAGGAGATATTTCTTGCGATATTGATGGGCCTGTTGCTTGTACTATTAGACCATCTACAATAGCAGAGCCATTTTATGGTTACGATCCAATTACTGAAAAAGAAGTTGCTTACAATACAAAAGGTGCTATAACAGTAATGGCGGTAGATAATTTACCTTGCGAATTGCCTAAAGATGCAAGTGAGGGGTTTGGTAGAATGTTTTTAAACCAAGTAATACCAGCATTTTTTAATGGAGATAAAGATGGTATTTTACAAAGAGCTAAAATTACTACTTCCGAAGGGAAACTTACCCAACGCTTTTCTTACCTTCAGGATTACGTGGATGGAAAAGATTAAAGTTTTTTTAAAACAATAGGTTCGTTGGTTTGTATTTCTACCACTTGTTTAAAAAAGTCTTTTAAGTCTTGATAATCTTCTGGACTAAAACGGAAGTGATTTAGTTTGAAACTAAACCTAACATTAAGTTTACCATTTTTAAAAGCGTAAATAACGGTGCATACTCCAGAATCTCCAGCAAATTGTATTTTTTTGTTGGTAGGCAATTGTTCTATATCATATAAACCTTTCAGGTCTAATGATAAGATGTAGGTATTTGTTCTGGGGTAGCCAATTTCTACAAGATAGTTTCGTTGGTTTAAAGTAAAAGGATTTTCTTTAAATTGATCTTGTAAGAAATAAGGAAAAAGATAGATTTTGTCTCCCGCTATTTCGGGGTTAAAATCTATATGGTATTTTTCTTTTAATGGTTGATTTAAATCTCCTTTGTTTTCATTAGAGTAATTGGAGATTACTGTTTCTTGTAAAGAAAGTTCTTTTTTAGAAATATATTCATTTTGGCTTTGTTTTTTTAGTTCTTTGCGTTTATCAATAGCTCTATAACCTGTATGGGCTTCGGTTACAGTTCCAGAAATCATATCACCTTCATCTATGCTTAATTGAGCATTTAGGTAGTTTATATTTTTGTTGAAAGGAATAATGGGTTCCCAGAAACTTCCGTTTTTAAAATCCATAACTCTTCCCTGAATATTTAAAGCTCTAAAGGGTACCATGTTAAAAGGAACTTCTTTGTCTGAAGCGTCTAAGATAAAATGGTTTTCGCCAATAGTTAAGTAAACCATTGTGTAATTAAAATCTTTGATAACAGGATATTTTGCATTTGGTAGTCCGTTGTTTCTGGTAGAATGTAAGATTATTTTTGCATCTAAGCCTGCTGCTTTTAGTGCATTGATTAGGGTGAGGTTAATTTCGGTGATGCTTCCTGATTTATTTTCAAATGCTTTTTTTACTCTTGAATTTCCCCAAAGGCCATAGTTTCCATTCCAATTATAATGATTTTGGATAAAGGTGTATGTTTTTTTGGCCTTTTCTAATTCGTTAAGAGTGGTAAGAATGTCTTGCGGAATTTTATCTTCAAAATAGGATGAATAGTTTAACTGCCGCCCCATATCTTTATCGTTTTTAAACTCTTTGTCAACATCTTTCCAAGTTTTTGAATACTTATGTTTTAAACCGTCAAAGTCGTAATAAGTCATAAGCTCAAAATCTACTCTTGCTATATAATTGCTTTTGGCAAGCATAAAATCTTCTTCTTTAAAAGCTGGAATATCTTTCATTATATAGTGTGAAATTTCGCAATTGGCAGATTTTGAAGCTGCGGGTATAGAAAAGCAATTTTCTAAAACCCTAGCTTCATTTACTTCTAAAGTATGATTTCCGTAAAGCGATCTATTATAAATATAATTAGCAGGAATACTCGAAATAAACTCACTATAAATTGTTGGTATATCGCTTTGAAAAGCCCAACTATCAAGATTAAAAAGAAAAGGTGATGTTACGGTGTATTCATATTCCAAGATGCTACCATCCTTAATGTTTGGGAAAGTAAATCGTTTAATTTCTAAATATGGGCCTTTATTAATATTAAAATAAGCATCATCTTTTACATAAGTTTGTAACTTTCCATTATGCGTTACGGCTTTAATTTTAGTTACTTTTTCTCTATTATCTTTTCCTAAATATAAATTTATATCTACAGTTCCGTGTTCAAATTTACTAGCATCAATTACTTTGGTTTTTATGTGTACTTTTTTTACAAGCATCACATAGTTTCTTACCAACTCAATAGAATAATCTCCTTTTTCATAAAGTACAACACCTGAAGCTCCAGGGTCTTTATCAAATGTTGTCATAGATAATTCCTGATAGGTAGGTTCACCAAATTTAGCCTCTATTATTGTTTGTGAAAAGCTATAAAATGAAATGAATAAAACTATAATTAATAATGTAGAATTTTTAGAAAACATAATGGTTAGAGGAGATTGATTATCAATAAATAGGTTCTAAAAATACGAGTTTTTTTAGAATTAATTTCAAAAAAAAACTTCAATATTTGTTTTGGTGATTATCAGTAAATTACATAGAATAGTTGTTAATTTAAAAATATAGGGAAAAACCCCCATTTAAAATATTTCATTAATTCGCATCTTTACATTGCTTATTAATTGGGGAGTTAATAACAGCGATTATTTGAATTGAAGGGTTGTATATGCAACCCTTTTTTTTGTATTATATTTGAAAGATGAACCCTTCCGATGAATACATCCTCAACCAACCTGATCCCTATCGTTCCATATCACTAAATCTAGATGGTGATTATCGTAATGTTATATCACAGAGTTACGTAAAGATTTCACAAAGTTACACCGAGAAAAAATTATTAATCTATCCTAAATTTACCTCCTTTAGAATTGAAGTAAAAAACAGAAGTTTCTTAATGCCTTAATGGTAAAAAAAATTAAAGGGTATTTACCGTTTTTCTAATTGCAACTAAATCAGTTAAAAGTTTTTCCAAAAAATGAATATCCAACATATTAGCACCATCGCTTTTAGCATTTGCTGGATCAAAATGGGTTTCGAGAAACAAACCATCAACACCAACGGCAACTCCAGCACGAGCTAGAGTTCCTATCATATCGGGTCTTCCACCAGTAACGCCACTACTTTGGTTGGGTTGTTGCAAACTATGAGTAATGTCTAAAATAGTTGGAGCAAATTGTTGCATGGTTGGAATTCCACGATAATCAACAATCATATCTTGATAGCCAAACATAGTTCCTCTATCTGTAATAGTTACTTGGTTATTTCCACTATCTTGAACTTTTTTTACAGCGTGTTGCATACTTTCAGGACTCATAAATTGTCCTTTTTTAAGATTGACAACTTTTCCTGTTTTTGCAGCTGCGACTACCAAATCGGTTTGTCGAACCAAGAAAGCTGGTATTTGTAAAACATCCACATATTTAGCAGCCATTGCAGCATCGCTTACTTCATGAATGTCTGTTACGGTGGGAACATCAAATTTATCGGAAACTTTTTTTAGAATTTCTAAAGCCTTCACATCTCCAATTCCGGTAAAACTATCAATACGACTTCGGTTGGCTTTTTTAAAACTTCCTTTAAAAATAAAAGGAATTTCAAGTCGGTTGGTAATGGCGACAATTTTTTCAGCAATAAGCATTGCCATATCCTCACCTTCAATAGCACAAGGACCTGCTAATAAAAAGAAATTATTGGATTGAGTGTGCTTTATTTTAGGAATTAATTCTAAGTTCATCTTTCAAAATTTGATGATGCAAAGATACATAATTAAGCAGGATGATAAAATGAGTTAAAAGGATGAATTTATACGGCAAATGCCTTATGTTTAAGTTCTTTTTCTTATATTATTTTTGAAAAATTAAAACCTAAAAAAATGAAATATTTATATTCAATATTTTTTGTTGTGCTTGTTTCAAATTCAACTATAGCACAATATATTATAAGTAATGATGCTCCGCTAAATGAAATACCAGTAAAATATAAATTGGAACATTTTAAACTAAAAGGTTCAGTTAAAGAATATAAAAGTGTAACTGAAACTTATAAATTTAATAAAGAAGGTTATTTAATTAATTATAATAATGGGACATCGAACCAAGACTATATTTACAATTCAAATAATAAGTTGATAAAAATAAAATCTGAAACTTCAATGGGAATTGAAGAATATCAAATCGAAATGGATTCTAATAATCGAATTATTAAAAAAGGTGAAGATTCTTTTATTTATGATAGTAACGGCAATGTGATTAAATCCAAAAGTTGGATGGGTACTTTTTTATACAGTTATGATAACAAAGGACGACTTATTAAAAGAGAAATGAAATCTTCTTTTAACTCTAATATGGTAACTTTTACATACGAGAAAGATGGAAAATTTATTAAAACCACATCAGATTACGGGAAAAAAAAGTTTAAATTATATTACAAGAATGGCTATAATTATGGTGCCGACAAAAAGAATAGAATAAAATTTGATAAAAAAGGAAACCCTTTATATTTAATAGATACGAGCGGAAATAAGATTACTGATACTGAAAAAATATATGTTTATTTTTAAATGAAATTTATCCTTAAGGTAATTCAGAAAATATTTTAAAAATAAGGCACTTGCCGTATTTTATGCTATTAATATAGTTAGTTAATTCGTTGTGTTAACTTTAAACACTTCACAATGAAATCATATTTTCATATTTTTATTCTTTTACTTTTTACAAACACACTATTTGCACAATATAATATAAGTGTTAATCAGCCATTAAACGAAGTGCCAATAAAATTTCATCGAGATCATTTTAATTTAAAAGGCGATGTCAGGGTGTTTGACAACACTATTGTAAAATATACTTTTAACGAACAAGGTTTTTTAATAAGAGAAAAAGGGTTGTATAGTGGTATTACTGAATATACCTATGATGCAAACAATAATCTTTTATTTGTTACAAGTAAAGCAGCAAGTTCATCACCAATTAAATTTGAAATAACCAACGATAATAAAGGAAGACCTGTAGAGAAAAAACATGAAACATCAGTTGAAAAATATGAGTATGATTTAAATGGAAATTATTTTAAAACGTATGAATCAAGTTTTGGAAAATTAATACTTAAAGAGCGTAATGAATATGATCAAAATAACAGACTAGTTAAGTATCAATATTTTTCAAATAATGAAGAAGCTTTTAATAGTACTTACTCCTATAAAACAGAGGGCGATTATATTAAAGTTACAAAAATTCATACTTCAAAAAATAAAGAGCCAATTACCAAAATATATTATTATAAAAATGGAAATTACTACGGTGAGATTATAGCCGATAATTTAAAATACGACAAATTCGGAAACCCAATGTCTTTTATAGATCCAGACGGAATGCCATCTATAGAGTTTAAATACTCTTACTTTTCTGATAAAGAATCTGTAATAGAAGATGATTATTGTCTTTCTGGAAATTGCCAAAATGGCTGGGGAAAAAGAAAATTTGGAGATGATCTTTATGAAGGCTTTTTGAAAAATGGACTAAAAGATGGATATGGAATTTATACTTGGAAAGATGGAAGCGAGTATTCTGGAAATTGGATTGAAGATAAAATAAGTGGTTATGGCAGTTATCATGTAAATAATTCAAAAAGTATAATGGGAGAATTTAAAAATGGAAAGTTAAATGGTTTTGCGATTATTACAGAAGCCCAAGACAGGAAGTTTGTAGTTTACAAAAACGGAATTATTGATAAAGAATTAGATTTTCAAATAACAGATGCTAAATATGGTTGTTTAAAAGGAAATTGCCAAAATGGTTATGGTGCCTATATCTTTAACAACAAAGATGTGTTTTTTGGAGAATGGAAAAACAATAAACCCTTTTTTGGAGTCTATTTATTTAGTGTTGGTGATATTTTTATGGGATTTATTGATGAAAACGGAATGCTAACCAATTTGGGACATTATATTTTTAAAGATGGAAATATTTACATTGGTAATTGGAAAAATAGTAAATATAACGGAAGAGGTTACTTTTATAATGTAACTACCAAAAAAGAAGATATAGGGATTTGGGAAAATGGAGTGTTAAAAACATCATTAACAAATTAAAATATCGAATAATATAACAGAAAGATAATAATGTAGAGTCTGTTAGTTTTAATCCATTTATAAACACTACTTTTGCACGCTCTTAAAAGATAGTGAAATGAAGATCAAAAACATAGCAATTATTGCTCACGTAGATCACGGCAAAACCACCTTGGTAGATAAAATTATGCACCACTGTAGTTTGTTTCGTGAAAACGAAAACAAAGGGGAACTAATTTTAGATAATAACGATTTAGAACGTGAACGTGGAATTACCATTACATCAAAAAATGTTTCAGTAGTTTACAAAGACGTTAAAATTAATATTATCGATACTCCTGGTCACGCCGATTTTGGTGGAGAAGTGGAGCGTGTGTTAAATATGGCAGATGGTGTTTTACTATTGGTAGATGCTTTTGAAGGTCCCATGCCACAAACACGATTTGTTCTTCAGAAAGCAATATCTTTAGGATTAAAGCCTTGTGTAGTAATCAACAAAGTAGATAAAGAAAACTGTACTCCAGACGAAGTTCATGAAGCAGTTTTCGATTTGATGTTCGAATTGGGTGCAGAAGAATGGCAATTGGATTTTCCAACTGTTTATGGTTCGGCAAAACACAATTGGATGAGTGACGATTGGCAAAATGAAACGGATAACATCGAACCTCTTTTAGATATGGTTTTAGAACATGTTCCTTCGCCAGTTGTGGTAGATGGTAATGTGCAAATGCTAATTACATCCTTGGATTATTCTTCATTTACTGGGAGAATCGCCATCGGAAGATTGCATAGAGGTACTTTAAAAGAAGGAATGCAAGTTGCTTTGGTAAAACGTGACGGAAGCATTGTGAAAACAAAAATTAAAGAGCTTCATACTTTTGAAGGCCTAGGTCGTTTAAAAGTACCTGAAGTTCATGCAGGAGATATTTGTGCTTTAGTAGGAATTGAAGGTTTTGAAATTGGAGACTCAGTTTGTGATTTTGAAAACCCAGAAAGTCTTGCCACTATTACCATCGACGAACCAACAATGAGTATGTTGTTTACCATTAACGATTCTCCTTTTTTCGGAAAAGATGGAAAGTTTGTCACCTCTCGACATATTAAAGATCGTTTAGAGCGTGAATTAGAAAAAAACTTAGCCCTTCGTGTAGAACCTACAGGAAGTGCCGATAAATTTATGGTATTTGGTCGGGGTGTGCTTCACTTATCGGTTTTAATCGAAACCATGCGTAGAGAAGGATACGAACTTCAAATTGGTCAACCACAAGTAATTATCAAAGAAATTGATGGTGTAAAATGCGAGCCAGTAGAAGAGTTAACGATTGATTTACCCGAAAGTGTAAGTGGTAGAGCAATCGATATGGTTAC
>JALWUJ010000046.1 GCA_027080135.1 Flavobacteriaceae bacterium
GGTTGGAACAGGTGTCATTTTTCCGGTTTCAGCAGTGAATTTGTAGAAAAAGTATCCACCAAAAATTACTACAATACCAACGAGTATTACAACTCCGATAAGTATTTTTTTTACTATTTTGTTCATTGTCTTTTAATTTTAAATTTACTTCGGCAAAAGTACAATGCTCAAAAAGGTCAAAACGATAACAAAAGATACAAAATTCAAAGAATTACTTTTTTGACAAACGATTTCTTATTCGGCTCAACGAAACTCTTGTAATTCCAAGAAAGGAAGCAATTTGGTATTGTGGAACACGTTGAAGTAGTTCGGGTCTGTCGTTTAGTAACATTAAATATCTTTCTTCTGGACTGTTCAATAAATACGAGATAAACAAGTCGTGTAGTAATATAAACCTTTGTTCAATTGCTTTACGGACGAACTCGTTCATTTTTGGAAATATATTAAATAACGTCTCTTGTCCTTTGTGTGTAAGAACTAAAACCTCACATTCTTCCAATGTTTCTATGGCAACTTTACTTGGTTTTCGAGAAAGAAAACTGTCATACGAACCTGCAAACATATTTTCAGTGAAAAAGTATGTGGATAGTTCTTCTCCGTCTTTTTCACAATAAAGCCGTATACAACCTTTTATTAAGTAAAAAACTTCGTTTGATACTTTTCCTATATCTAAGAGTGTAGTTTTTTTCTTAAACTTTTTGGGTTCAAAATAAGGCATTATTACTTTCAGCTCACTGTCATTGAAGTCGGTGAATTGTCTGAAAATTTCTATTTTTTCTTGTTCAGTCATTTGTTTAAGTCTGCTTCTTTTTGGTTGCAGCTAACGTTAGGACTATAAGTCCCGTAGGGACTAAGTTACGCAAAAACTGTGATAACCCACAAAGACAGATATTTGATTTGGAACAAATGAACACATAACACCAACCCAAAGCAAATATTTGGCGGACTTTGCAAATAGAGATAAACTTAGTTTTCAGCGAATAAACCCCTATGGCTTATAGTTGGTGTTACCCTTTGTTTTAAGTAAGTGCATTCTTTTCATTCGCTTTAATTGATTTTCTCTTTTGATTTATTAAGTAAAAAAGACCATAAACAGCTCCAATAAGACCTAAAAAATTAAAAAATGCAGATTGTTTATAAGGGGTTATATCTAGTGCCACATCATCTTCTTTTGCATATATGGCTTGTGCTTTGGGATGATACCATACCCAAATAGAATCGTGGTGGTTTTCCATATAATTATAAAGCTGTGGTATTAACAAGGTATCTCCAAACATCCTTCCTGTAACTGACTCTCTTGAATCAATTAAGGTAATTTGTTTATTATATTTTAATGAATATAAACTGTACCTAGTCGTACCTGCATCTCCTTCTGAACCCGAAAGCTCCCATATTCTTAATGAATCAACTTTTACTTTCATTTTTCTATAATCATTTGCGTAATAAACCAATGTTATATCTTGTTTAAACCAAGTAAAAAATGCTGGCGAGCCAAGAATACAGGATATGAGTATAAGGTAAAGAATGGATTTCATCTTGGGTAAATTTTAATTTTTTCCGTTACACTAATATTTCCAGTCCAATCAATAAGGTCAAATTCTAAATACTCTTTAGATTTAATTATAATCATTCTGTAAGCTTCCCTTTTTTAGGACTGGTTAAAAGTAGAGAATTTTCATTGTTTTAGTATCATTTTAGTAAGAACTTTTCCACATATCCATAGCCCATCTTGAAGCTCCATTTGTAGAGCTTCTCTACTAGGGG
>JALWUJ010000047.1 GCA_027080135.1 Flavobacteriaceae bacterium
TACTCCCGAAGAAAATATGGGAGATATCGTTGGAGATTTAAATCGTCGTCGTGGTCAGTTAAGTGATATGGGCGACCGTTCAGGATCTAAAGTAATTAAAGCAACCGTTCCATTATCTGAAATGTTTGGATATGTAACTACTTTAAGAACTTTGTCATCAGGTAGAGCAACTTCTACTATGGAATTTTCACATTATGCAGAAACTCCTTCAAATATTTCTGAAGAAGTAATTGCAGCAGCAAGAGGAACAGTTAACGCTTAATATAACAGCAATGAGTCAAAAAATTAGAATAAAGCTAAAATCTTACGATCACAATTTAGTGGACAAATCTGCTGAAAAAATCGTTAAGACCGTTAAAAATACAGGAGCAGTTGTAACGGGACCTATCCCATTACCAACTCATAAAAAAATCTTTACTGTATTACGTTCACCACACGTAAACAAGAAGAGTAGAGAACAATTTCAATTAAGTTCATATAAAAGACTTTTGGATATCTACAGTTCTTCTTCAAAAACAATCGATGCTTTAATGAAGCTAGAATTGCCTAGTGGGGTTGAAGTAGAGATTAAGGTGTAATGAAACTTCATTTTAATAAGCATTTGCAAAATTAAAATGATTATTTGAATACATTCCGAATTTATTTCGGAATCTTTTGAACTAAAACTTAAAAGATTCCGAAATAAATTCAGAATAAACATGTCCGGAGCTCGATAGCAAAGGAAAAACGGAAACAAAATAATATTCAGGGTTGAATTTATTTTGACCCTGTTTTAGTTTCTTATAACATTAAGAAATTCGTTATAGATTAAAAAGAAAAGATTCTTGCAGACACAAGAGTCAATAATTAATAATTAATAAATAATTAAATATGTCTGGGTTAATTGGAAGAAAGATAGGGATGACTAGCCTCTTTGACGAGAATGGAAAAAATATTCCGTGTACCGTTATCGAAGCAGGTCCTTGTGTTGTTACCCAAGTCAGAACCAAAGAGGTTGACGGGTACGAAGCTCTTCAACTTGGTTTCGATGACAAAAAGACTGCTACAAAAGCTGCTCAAGGGCATGCTAAGAAAGCAGGAACCGTAGTTAAGCGGAAAGTTGTTGAATTCCAAGGATTTGAAGAAGATTACAAATTGGGCGATACCATAACGGTAGAGCATTTTATTGAAGGGGAGTTTGTGGATATTTCAGGAACTTCAAAAGGAAAAGGATTTCAAGGTGTTGTAAAACGTCACGGATTTGCTGGTGTGGGTCAAGCTACTCACGGTCAACACAACCGATTAAGAGCTCCTGGATCTATTGGTGCAGCTTCATATCCTGCAAGAGTATTTAAGGGTATGCGTATGGCTGGACAAATGGGTAACGAAAAAGTGAAAGTACAAAACCTAAGAGTATTAAAAGTAGTTTCTGATAAGAACTTACTTGTAGTTAAAGGATGTGTTCCTGGAGCTAAAAATGCTTACGTAACTATTCAGAAATAATGAAGGTAGCAGTATTAGATAAAAACGGAAAAGACACAGGGAGAAAGGTTGAACTTTCTAAAGATGTGTTTGGAATAGAACCTAACAATCACGCATTGTATTTAGATGTAAAGCAATATCTTGCAAATCAAAGACAAGGTACGCATAAAGCAAAAGAACGTGCTGAGATTAAAGGAAGTACAAGAAAAATAAAGAAACAAAAAGGAACTGGTACAGCTCGTGCGGGTAGTATCAAGTCTGGTGTTTTTAGAGGTGGTGGTAGAATGTTTGGTCCAAGACCAAGAAACTACTCTTTTAAGTTAAACAAAAACTTAAAACGTTTAGCTCGTCGTTCTGCATTAAGTATTAAGGCAAACGAAAAAGCAATTTTGGTTGTTGAAGACCTTAATTTCGATGCACCAAAAACACAAGAATTTACAGCAGTTTTAAAGTCTTTAGGACTAGATGCTAAAAAATCTTTATTTGTGTTGGGAGAGTCAAATAATAATCTATATTTGTCGTCTCGTAATTTGAAAAAGGCTGAAGTGATAACTAACTCTCACTTAAGTACTTATAAAATTATGAATGCAAACAGCCTTGTGTTGTTTGAAGGTTCATTAGAAGGAATTGAATCAAACTTAAGTAATTAGAAATAATGAATATCTTAATTAAACCTATAATAACAGAAAAAGCAACGGCTGATGTTGAAGATTTCAACAGATATACGTTTACAGTAAATACAAAGGCGAACAAGGTAGAAATTAAAAAAGCGGTGGAAGCTGCTTATGATGTTTCAGTTACTAAAGTTCGAACTATAAATGTCCGCCCAGATAGAAAAACACGTTATACAAAGACGGGTATTCAAACTGGTAAAACAAATGCAATTAAAAAAGCAATTGTACAGTTGGCGGAAGGTGATACTATAGATTTTTACAGTAACATCTAAGGTAAGCTTAGATAAAATAGACAAAAATGTCAGTAAGAAAATTAAAACCAATCACCCCAGGACAGCGATTTAGAGTTGTAAATGGATTTGACGCCATTACAACTGATAAGCCGGAGAAAAGTTTATTAGCTCCGATTAAAAGAACTGGGGGACGTAACAGTCAAGGAAAAATGACCATGCGCTACAAAGGTGGAGGTCATAAAAGACGTTATCGAATTATCGATTTTAAACGTAACAAAGCAGGAGTTCCTGCAACAGTAGCTTCAATTGAGTACGATCCAAATCGTACAGCATTTATCGCGTTATTAAATTACCAAGATGGCGAAAAACGTTATATAGTAGCTCAAAGCGGACTAAAAGTAGGACAAAATATCGTTTCGGGTGAAAAAGTAGCACCAGAAATTGGTAATTGTATGCTATTAAAAAATATTCCATTAGGAACAATTATTTCTTGTATCGAACTTCATCCAGGTCAAGGAGCGGTTTTGGCAAGAAGTGCTGGTGCATTTGCTCAATTAATGGCAAGAGACGGTAAGTTTGCTACTGTTAAATTACCATCAGGAGAAACACGTTTAATCTTAACAACTTGTTCGGCAACTATTGGAGCTATTTCTAATAGCGACCATCAGTTGTTAGTATCAGGTAAAGCAGGTAGAACAAGATGGTTGGGAAGAAGACCAAGAACTAGACCAGTAGTAATGAATCCTGTAGATCATCCAATGGGTGGTGGTGAAGGTAAATCTTCTGGAGGACACCCACGTTCTAGAAACGGTATTCCTGCAAAAGGATTTAGAACCCGTTCTAAAACAAAAGCGAGTAATAAATATATAATCGAACGTAGAAAGAAATAAGATATGGCACGATCATTAAAAAAGGGACCTTACGTTCACTACAAATTAGATAAGAAAGTACAACAAAACGTAGAGTCAAACAAAAAGACTGTAATCAAAACTTGGTCACGGGCTTCAATGATAACTCCGGATTTTGTTGGACAAACCATAGCAGTACATAACGGAAAACAATTTATTCCTGTTTATGTAACAGAAAATATGGTAGGACATAAATTAGGAGAATTTTCACCAACAAGATCATTCCGTGGTCATGCAGGTGCAAAAAACAAAGGAAAAAAATAAGCCATGGGAGTTCGTAAAAGAGAAAGAGCAGAAAAAATCAAAGAAGCAAAGAAAACAATGTACTTTGCTAAATTGAACAATTGCCCTACATCACCTAGAAAAATGCGCTTAGTAGCAGATTTAGTTCGCGGTGAAAAAATAGACAAAGCACTTAATATTTTAAAGTTCAGCCCTAAAGAAGCTTCACGTCGTTTAGAGACATTATTATTGTCTGCCATTGCAAATTGGCAAGCAAAAAATGAAGACGCTTCTATAGAAGATGCTGATCTTTTTGTGAAAGAAATCCGAGTGGACGGAGGAAGTATGTTAAAAAGACTTCGTCCAGCACCTCAAGGACGAGCACACAGAATAAGAAAAAGAAGCAATCACGTAACACTTGTGCTTGCTGCTAACGATAACACACAAAGCAATTAATAAATGGGACAAAAAACAAATCCAATCGGAAATCGCCTAGGTATTATTAGAGGATGGGAATCCAACTGGTACGGAGGTAACGACTACGGCGACAAACTTGCTGAAGACGACAAGATTAGAAAATATGTTCACGCTCGTTTACAAAAAGCTAGTGTGTCAAGGGTAATTATTGAGCGAACCCTTAAGCTTGTAACCGTTACTATCACTACTGCAAGACCTGGTATTATTATTGGGAAAGGCGGACAAGAGGTAGACAAGCTAAAAGAAGAGCTTAAGAAAATTACTGGTAAAGAAGTACAAATTAACATCCACGAGATTAAAAGGCCTGAACTTGATGCGCACTTGGTAGCAGCTAGTATAGCAAGACAAATTGAAAACAGAATTTCTTACCGTCGAGCTATAAAAATGGCTATCACTGCTGCGATGCGTATGAATGCAGAAGGTATTAAAGTGCAAATTTCAGGACGTTTAAACGGAGCTGAAATGGCACGTTCAGAATCTTATAAAGATGGACGTATTCCTTTATCAACATTTAGAGCCGATATTGATTATGCTTTAGTTGAGTCACACACTACCTATGGTAGATTGGGTGTAAAAGTATGGATTATGAAAGGCGAAGTGTACGGAAAAAGAGAGCTTTCTCCATTGGTTGGTTTAACCAAAAAAGGTGGAAAAGGCGGTAACAAGCGAGGTGGTGCTAACAAATCACGTCGAAGAAAGTAATTTTTAAATAGAATAAAATGTTACAACCAAAAAGAACGAAGTTTCGTAAACAGCAGAAAGGTAGAATGAAAGGCAATGCCGGTCGTGGAAACCAACTTGCATTTGGAACTTTTGGTATAAAATCTTTAGATTCAAATTTCTTGACATCGCGTCAAATTGAAGCCGCACGTATTGCTGCTACTCGTTATATGAAAAGAGAAGGTTCTATCTGGATTATGATTTTTCCAGACAAACCAATTACAAAGAAACCTCTTGAAGTACGTATGGGTAAAGGTAAAGGTGCTGTAGAATATTGGGCAGCTGTAGTAAAACCAGGAAGAGTATTGTTTGAAGTATCTGGAGTTCCAATTGAAACTGCAAAAGAAGCATTGCGTCTTGCAGCTCAAAAGCTACCAGTAAAAACAAAATTCATTGTATCTAGAACATTTCAAGCTTAATTTATTATGAAACAATCTGAAATAAAAGAAGCATCAACAGCGGAATTACAAGAAAAGCTTGTCGATTCAAGAAAAGCTTATTCTGACTTAAAAATGGCTCATGCCATTACACCGTTGGAGAATCCAATTCAACTAAGAGCACAAAGAAGAGCTATAGCAAGAATTGCGACTGAACTAACTAAAAGAGAAGTACAATAGTACCCAGCTGAAAGATGGAAAAAAGAAATTTAAGAAAAGAACGTATTGGTGTAGTTACTAGTAACAAAATGGACAAGTCTATTGTTGTTTCTGAAGTTAAAAAAGTAAAACACCCTATGTATGGAAAGTTCGTGTTAAAAACAAAAAAATATGTTGCACACGACGAGACAAATGACTGCAACGAAGGTGATAAAGTAAGGATTATGGAAACACGTCCTTTAAGTAAAACCAAATGTTGGAGATTAGTAGAAATAATTGATAGAGCTAAGTAGATATGTTACAACAAGAGTCAAGACTAAAAGTTGCAGATAATACTGGAGCTAAAGAAGTGCTAACAATTAGAGTGTTAGGCGGAACCAAGAAAAGATACGCTTCTATTGGAGATAAAATTGTAGTAGCTGTAAAAGATGCTACTCCAAATGGAACTATCAAAAAAGGAGCTGTTGCTACTGCGGTAGTTGTGCGTACTAAGAAAGAAGTAAGAAGACCAGACGGATCATATATACGTTTCGATGATAATGCTTGTGTACTTTTAAACCCACAAGGAGAAATGATTGGAACTCGTGTATTTGGACCCGTTGCAAGAGAGCTTCGTGACAAGCAATTTATGAAAATTGTATCATTAGCACCAGAAGTGCTTTAAATTGAAAACAAAGATGATAAAGCTTAAAATAAAATCTGGAGATACTGTAGTTGTTACTGCTGGAGATCATAAAGGATCTGAAGGAAAAGTAATGAAAGTATTTCTTGAAAAGAACAAAGCAATAGTAGAAGGAGTAAATATGGTTTCAAAACATGAGAAACCAAGTGCTGATAATCCTCAGGGCGGAATTGTAAAAAAAGAAGCTCCTATTCATATCTCAAACCTTTCGTTAATCGATCCTAAAACAGGAACAGCTACACGTGTGGGTTACCGTATGGAAGATGGAAAAAAAGTACGTTTTACCAAAAAATCGAATCAAGTATTATAGTTATGGAATATATACCAAGACTTAAAGAAGAGTATAAGAGCAGAGTAATAAATGCTCTTAAAGAAGAGTTTGGTTACGCTAATGTAATGCAAGTTCCTAAACTAGAACGCATAGTTGTGTCTCGTGGTGTTGGAGCAGCAGTAGCTGACAAAAAACTTATAGAATATGCAGTAGATGAGCTAACAAATATTACTGGGCAAAAAGCTGTTGCTACTATATCTAAAAAAGATGTTGCAAACTTTAAACTTCGTAAAGGAATGCCAATTGGAGCAAAAGTAACTTTACGCGGTGAACGTATGTACGAATTTTTAGATAGATTAATTACAAGTGCATTACCACGTGTAAGAGACTTTAATGGTATTAAAGCTACAGGATTTGACGGAAGAGGAAACTACTCTTTAGGAGTTACCGAACAAATTATTTTTCCTGAAATCGATATCGATAAAATTAAAAAGATTGATGGTATGAACATTACGTTTGTAACTTCAGCTAATACCGATAAAGAAGCAAAATCATTACTAACTGAATTAGGATTACCTTTTAAAAAGAACTAAGATGGCTAAAGAATCAATGAAAGCCCGTGAGGTTAAAAGACAAAAAATGGTAGCAAAGTATGCAGCTAAACGTAAAGCCTTAAAAGAAGCTGGCGATTATGAAGCATTACAAAAATTACCAAAAGACGCTTCACCTGTACGTTTACACAACCGTTGTAAATTAACAGGAAGACCAAAAGGGTACATGAGAACATTTGGTATTTCGCGTGTTACATTCCGTGAAATGGCAAATCAAGGTTTAATTCCAGGTGTTAGAAAAGCAAGTTGGTAATCACATTTTAAAAGAAAAGAGATGAATATAGATCCAATAGCAGATTATCTAACAAGAGTTAGAAATGCAGTGAACGCAGGACATAGAGTAGTAGAAATTCCTGCTTCAAACGTAAAAAAAGAAATAACCAAAATCTTATTTGATCAAGGATATATTTTAAGTTATAAATTTGAAGACGATAAAGGACATCAAGGTTCAATTAAAATCGCTTTAAAATACGATAAACTTACTAAAGATCCTGTAATTAAAAAGATTCAAAGAATTAGTAAACCAGGTTTACGTAAGTATTCAAGTTCTTCAGAATTACCTCGTATTTTGAATGGATTGGGAATTGCAATTGTATCCACTTCGCATGGAGTGATGACAGGTAAGCAAGCTCAAGCCCAAAATGTAGGCGGAGAAGTATTGTGTTACGTATACTAAAATAAAGACAAAAAAAATGTCAAGAATAGGTAAAAACCCGGTAGCAATCCCTGAAGGAGTAACTGTAGATATAAAAGACAATACAATTACTGTAAAAGGAAAATTAGGTGAATTAACACAAAATTTTTCGGGAGTTACAATAAAGGTAGAAGAAGGCGATGTTATTGTAAATCGTGATTCAGATTCAAAAGATCACAGAGCAAAACATGGTCTATACAGATCTTTAGTCAATAACATGATTGAAGGAGTAAGTAAAGGTTGGACCAAAGAACTAGAATTAGTAGGTGTGGGTTACCGTGCTTCTAATCAAGGTCAGAAATTAGATTTAGCTATTGGATTTTCTCACAATATCATTTTAGATGTTGCACCAGAAATAAAAGTAGAAACAGTTTCTGATAAAGGTAAAAATCCAATTGTAAAATTAACATCTCATGACAAACAATTAGTAGGACAAGTTGCGGCAAAAATCCGTGCTTTCCGTAAACCAGAACCATATAAAGGAAAAGGAATTAAGTTTGTAGGAGAAATAATAAGAAGAAAAGCAGGTAAATCTGCATAACAAATAAAGTTATGGCATTATCAAAAACAGATAGAAGAGAACGTTTACGTTTTAGAATCAGAAAAACTGTTTCTGGAACTACACAACGACCTCGTTTGGCAGTTTTCAGAAGCAATAAAGAAATTTATGCACAACTTATTGACGATGTAAACGGTAAAACACTTACTGCTGCATCTTCAAGAGACAAAGAAATTGATGCTTCAAATGTAAATAAAGTTGAAGCTGCTAAATTAGTAGGTAAAGCAATCGCTGAAAAAGCTATTAAAGCTGGATTCGAAACAATTACTTTCGATAGAGGGGGTTACTTATATCATGGAAGAGTAAAATCATTAGCTGAAGGAGCTCGCGAAGGCGGACTAAAATTCTAAGAAATATGTATCAAGATTATAAAAACGTAGAGTTGGTTAAACCAGGAGGTCTAGAATTAAAAGACCGTTTAGTAGGGGTTCAACGTGTAACTAAAGTAACTAAAGGAGGAAGAACCTTTGGATTTTCAGCTATTGTAGTGGTAGGTGATGAAAATGGAGTAGTGGGTCAAGGACTTGGAAAATCGAAAGATGTTGCAAGTGCAATTGCAAAAGCTATTGAAGACGCTAAGAAAAACTTAGTTCGTATTCCGTTAAATAAATCTACTTTACCTCATGAACAAAAAGGCAAATACGGAGGAGCAAGAGTAAATTTATTACCAGCCTCTCCTGGTACAGGAGTTATAGCAGGTGGTGCAGTACGTGCTGTTTTAGAAGCGGTAGGAGTACATGATGTTTTATCAAAATCGCAAGGATCTTCAAACCCTCATAATGTTGTAAAAGCAACTTTTGATGCTTTATTACAAATGAGAAGTGCTGCAACTATCGCAAAACAAAGAGGAATTTCTTTAGAAAAAGTATTTAAAGGATAAAACTAACAGAAATGGCAAAAATTAAAATCACAAAGGTTCGTAGTGCAATAAATCGTACACAAAACCAAAAGAGAGTACTAGAATCTTTAGGTCTTCATAAAATGGGTCAAACCGTTGAACATGAAGATACCTCAAGTATTCTTGGTATGGTAAAAAAAGTTAATCACTTAGTTTCTGTTGAAACTAAATAAGTAAAACAAATTATGAATTTAAGTAACTTACAACCGGCAGCAGGTTCGGTAAAAAATCAAGGCAAGCGAGTAGGTCGCGGACAAGGTTCAGGAAAAGGTGGAACTGCCACTCGTGGTCACAAAGGTGCTAAGTCTCGTTCGGGTTATTCTAAAAAATTAGGATTTGAAGGTGGACAAATGCCACTACAACGTCGTGTACCAAAATTTGGTTTTAAAAATATTAACCGTAAAGAATACCAAGGTGTAAATCTTGATGTAATTCAACAATTGGTTGATGATAAAAAAATAAAAGACACATTAGATTTTGATACTTTTGTTGAATTAGGATTAGTAGGTAGAAAAGAACTACTTAAAATTTTAGGAAGAGGAGAGTTAAAATCAAAATTAACAGTTACAGCTCATAAATTTTCAGCTTCAGCAAAAGAAGCTATTGAGAAAGCTGGAGGAGAAGTAGTAACATTGTAATTTTTGATAAGGATGAAATTTATTGAAACCTTAAAAAACGTTTGGAAAATTGAAGAATTACGTAATCGTATTCTTTTAACTCTAGGACTATTGTTAGTGTACCGTTTTGGAGCACAAGTAACTTTACCTGGAATTGATGCTGATTTGTTGTCTTCATTTTCAGGAAAATTTAATGATGGTGGTTTAGGAGGATTACTTAATGCCTTTACAGGTGGAGCTTTTGCTAAAGTATCTGTTTTTGCATTGGGTATTATGCCTTATATTTCTGCTTCGATTGTTGTACAATTAATGCAGATTGCAATTCCTTACCTACAAAAATTACAAAAAGAAGGTGAAAGTGGAAACAAAAAAATCAATCAAATTACTAGATGGTTAACAATAGGTATTTGTTTGGTTCAAGCGCCTGCTTATTTAGCTGGTCTTGGTGCATTAGGTGTACCTGCAGAAGCATTTATTGTAGGGCAAACTACTATGTTTTATATTTCTTCTACCATTATACTTGTAACAGGAACCATTTTTGCAATGTGGTTAGGAGAAAAAATAACAGATAAAGGAATTGGAAACGGTATTTCAATCTTAATTTTGGTTGGTATTATTGCAAGATTACCTCAATCTTTTGCTCAAGAATTTGCTTCAAGAGTTATCGAATCTAACGGAGGTATGATTATGATTCTTATCGAATTAGTAATTTGGTTTATTATTATACTCTTATCTATTTTATTGGTAATGGCAGTTCGAAAAATTCCTGTACAATATGCAAGAAGAACAGCGAGCGGTGGTTATGAAAAAAATATTTTTGGAGCTAGACAATTTATTCCTTTAAAGTTGAATGCTTCGGGAGTTATGCCTATAATCTTTGCACAAGCCATTATGTTTGTACCTGGATTAATTGGAAGATCTTCTTTTATGAAAGATTCAGATATGGGACAATGGATGCAAGTAAATTTTAGCGATATATTTGGACTTTGGTACAATGTGTTATTTGCTGTATTGATTATTATCTTTACTTATTTCTATACAGCAATTACAGTTCCAACTAATAAAATGGCAGACGATTTAAAACGTAGTGGAGGATTTATTCCTGGTATTAAGCCAGGAACCGATACCGCCGAATTGTTAGATAAAATTATGTCTCAGATTACACTTCCAGGATCTTTATTCTTGGCTGGTATTGCTGTTTTTCCTGCAGTAGCTGTTAAGGTAATTGGAATTCAACAAGGATGGGCATTATTCTACGGGGGTACTTCATTAATTATTTTAGTGGGTGTTGCTATAGATACGATGCAGCAAATTAATTCATATTTATTGAACCGTCATTATGATGGATTAATGAAAACAGGTAAAAATCGTAAAGCAGTAGCATAATGGCAAAACAACCCGCAATAGAACAAGACGGAACTATAACAGAAGCATTATCTAATGCTATGTTTAGAGTTGAATTAGAAAATGCACATGTTGTAACAGCGCATATATCTGGTAAAATGCGAATGCACTATATAAAATTATTACCAGGAGATAAAGTTAAATTAGAAATGAGTCCATACGATTTATCAAAGGCTCGTATCACTTATAGATATTAAGAAATAATGAAAGTAAGAGCATCTATTAAAAAGAGAAGTGCCGACTGCAAAATAGTTCGCAGAAAAGGCAGATTATATGTTATTAACAAAAAGAACCCAAGGTTCAAACAAAGACAAGGATAAGTTATGGCAAGAATCGCAGGTGTAGATATCCCAAAACAAAAAAGGGGTGTAATCGCGTTAACGTATATTTTTGGAATTGGCAAAAGCCGTGCTAAAAAAATACTAGAAAAAGCAGGTGTAAGTGAAGACACCAAAGTAAACGAATGGACCGATGAAGAAATTGGAAAAATTCGTGATGCTGTTGGAGAATTAACCATTGAAGGTGAGTTACGTAGCGAAGTTCAATTGAACATTAAACGTTTAATGGATATTGGATGTTATAGAGGAATTCGTCACAGAACAGGACTTCCATTAAGAGGTCAACGTACTAAGAACAACTCTAGAACAAGAAAAGGAAAACGTAAAACCGTTGCTAACAAGAAAAAAGCAACTAAATAATAACTAGATATGGCAAAGACAAAAAAAGCTACAGCTAAAAAACGTAAAGTTAATGTTGAAGCAGTGGGGCAAGCTCACGTTACCGCTTCGTTTAACAACATTATTATTTCGTTGACAAATAAAAAAGGAGATGTAATCTCTTGGTCTTCAGCAGGAAAAATGGGTTTTAGAGGTTCTAAAAAGAACACTCCTTACGCAGCTCAATTAGCAGCAGAAGATTGTGCAGCAGTTGCACATGCAGAAGGTTTACGCAAAGTAAAAGTTTATGTAAAAGGCCCTGGAAACGGTAGAGAATCTGCAATAAGATCTATACATAATGCAGGAATTGAAGTAACCGAAATTATCGATGTTACTCCAATGCCACATAACGGATGTAGACCTCCAAAAAGAAGAAGAGTTTAAACTAAATTTATTTCAGTTTCAGCTTTAATTAATGAGAAATCATTATCTGAAATTTTTCAGAAGCAATAAAAATTTAATCATTAAGTATAAACTGAAGGATTAAGTTTTCTAAAGGATAAGCATAAGACCTTAATTTAGAAAACCCTTCAAAACAAATTTAAAATGGCAAGATATACTGGTCCAAAAACAAAAATAGCCCGTAAGTTTGGTGAAGCTATTTTCGGAGATGATAAAAACTTCGAAAAAAGAAATTACCCTCCTGGGCAACACGGTAATAACCGTCGTAGAGGAAAAAAATCTGAATACGCAATCCAATTAGCTGAAAAACAAAAAGCTAAATATACCTATGGTATTTTAGAGCGTCAATTTAGAAATATGTTTAAAAGAGCTACAGCATCAAGAGGAATTACTGGTGAAGTTTTATTACAATTATGCGAGTCTCGTTTAGACAATGTAGTGTACCGTATGGGTATTGCACCTACTCGTAGTGCAGCAAGACAATTGGTTTCTCACCGACATATTTTAGTAAATGGGGAAAAAGTAAATATTCCTTCTTACCAATTAAAACCTGGTGACACTGTTGCAGTTAGAGAAAAATCTAAATCATTAGAAACCATTGAAAACTCGTTAGCAAACGCAAGTCATGTGTACGAGTGGATTACTTGGGATAACGCTATAAAAACAGGAACATTTGTTTCAAGACCAGAGCGTATTCAAATTCCAGAAAACATCAACGAACAATTTATCGTTGAATTATATTCTAAATAATAAAAACACACAATTGCATTATGGCAGTATTTAGTTTTCAAAAACCCGATAAAGTAATTATGATCGACTCGACAGATTTCGAAGGTAAATTCGAATTCCGTCCACTAGAGCCTGGTTATGGTCTTACTGTAGGAAACGCATTAAGAAGAGTATTACTTTCATCTTTAGAAGGTTTTGCAATTACTTCAATTAGAATTGAAGGAGTAGATCATGAATTTTCTACAATTGCAGGAATAGTTGAAGATGTAACCGAAATAATTTTAAACTTAAAACAAGTTTGTTTTAAAAGACAAATTGATGAGGTAGATAACGAAACAGTAACCATATCTATTTCTGGAGCTGAACAATTAACTGCAGGAGATTTTCAAAAATTTATCTCTGGTTTTCAAGTATTAAACCCAGATTTAGTAATTTGTAACATGGATCCTAAAGTGAATCTTAATATGGAAATCACTATCGAAAAAGGTAGAGGTTATGTTCCTGCTGAAGAAAATAAAAAAGCAGGTGTTCCTTTCGGAACAATCTTTATAGATTCTATTTACACTCCAATTAAAAATGTGAAGTATAGCATTGAAAATTTCCGTGTAGAACAAAAAACAGATTACGAAAAATTAATTTTCGAAATTGTTTCTGATGGATCCATAAACCCTAAAGATGCTTTAACTGAAGCAGCTAAAACATTAATTCACCACTTTATGTTATTTAGTGATGAGCGAATTACTTTAGAAGCTGATGAAATTGCACAAACTGAAACTTATGATGAAGAATCACTTCATATGAGACAGTTGCTAAAAACTAAATTGGTAGATATGGATCTTTCAGTAAGAGCATTAAATTGTTTAAAAGCTGCTGAAGTAGATACTCTTGGAGATTTAGTTTCATTTAACAAAAACGATTTAATGAAATTCAGAAATTTCGGAAAAAAATCACTTACTGAACTAGAAGAACTAGTAGATGTAAAAGGTTTGAACTTCGGAATGGACCTTTCAAAATACAAATTAGATAAAGATTAATACGTCATATTTTGCTCCTCAAAATGAGTTGAAGCAAGATGATGATTAAAACAAAATGTCATGAGACACGGAAAAAAAGTAAATCACTTAGGAAGACAAACAGCTCACAGAAAAGCGATGCTTGCAAATATGGCTTGTTCCCTAATTGAACACAAAAGAATCAACACAACAGTTGCAAAAGCTAAAGCGTTAAAACAATTTGTTGAGCCATTAGTAACCAAAGCAAAAAGTGATACAACACACAATCGTCGTATTGTATTTAGCAGATTACGCCAAAAAGATGCCGTAACCGAACTTTTTAAAGAGGTTTCTGTAAAAGTTGGTGATCGTCCAGGAGGATATACTCGTATTATTAAATTGGGTAATCGTTTAGGAGATAATGCTGATATGGCAATGATTGAGTTGGTAGATTACAATGAAATTTACAACGCTGGAAAAGCAGTGAAGAAAAAATCAACACGTCGTTCTCG
The DNA here is from genome assembly GCA_027080135.1 of Flavobacteriaceae bacterium. GTDB lineage: Bacteria > Bacteroidota > Bacteroidia > Flavobacteriales > Flavobacteriaceae > Marifrigoribacter. The sequence goes on from JALWUJ010000047.1 coordinate 14,379, forward strand.
TCGTGGTGGTTCTAAACCTGTTGTCGCAACAGTTGCAAAAACTGATGCAAAAAAAGAAGAAGAATAGATGAAAATTTATTTTGAAATAATAAGGGATAAGCTTTTAAAGTTTATCCCTTTTTTTATACCCATTGTTTACAAATATTGAAAACGAAATTATTTTAACAACTACTTTTAAAGTATTTTTGAAAAACTTTTTATTATGAAGTATCAACCTCGTAAAAAAGCCTTAATCCTACTTGCAGACGGAACCATCTTCCATGGAAAAACAGTAGGAAATAAAGAAGGAACTGCATTTGGGGAAGCTTGTTTCAATACAGGAATGACAGGCTATCAAGAAATTTTTACCGACCCATCGTATTACGGTCAATTAATGGTAACCACCAATGCACATATTGGTAATTATGGTATTACTGAAAAGGAAGTAGAATCCGATTCCATTAAAATTTCAGGATTAATTTGTAGAAATTTTAGTTATAATTATTCTCGTGTTGAAGCAAACGATTCATTAGAATCATTTTTAGATAAAAACAATCTTCTTGCTATTAGTGATGTAGATACCCGAGCTTTGGTAGCTTATATTCGCGATAAAGGTGCTATGAATGCACTTATTACTACAGAAGTAGATAATCTTGATATTTTAAAAAAGCAATTAGCAGAAGTTCCTGATATGAAAGGAATGGAACTCGCCTCAAAAGTTTCAACCAAAGAGCCTTATTACTTCGGAAATAAAAATGCAGCTTATAAAGTTTCAGCTTTAGATATTGGTATTAAAAAGAACATACTTAACAACCTTTCGCAAAGAGATTGTTATGTAAAAGTATTTCCATACGATGCTACTTTTAAAGATTTAAAATCCTTCAACCCAGATGGGTATTTCTTATCCAACGGTCCTGGAGACCCAGAACCATTAACGCAAGCAATTGAAACAACAAAAGAAGCCATTAAAAGCGGTAAACCAATTTTTGGTATTTGTTTAGGTCATCAAGTATTAGCTTTGGCAAATGGTATTTCTACTTATAAAATGCACAACGGACATCGAGGAATTAATCATCCTGTGAAAAACCTACAAACAGGAAAAGGAGAAATTACTTCACAAAATCACGGATTTGCAATCAATAGAGAAGATGCCGAACAAAATGAGAATATAGAAATCACACACGTTCATCTTAACGATCATACAGTTGCAGGTATTAAAATGAAAAACAAACCTGTTTTTTCAGTACAATACCATCCTGAGGCAAGTCCAGGACCTCACGACGCTTCCTATCTTTTCGATGAATTTTTAGAAAATATTAAAAAACATAAAAACTAAAGTTATGAGTATAATAATAGATATTCACGCAAGACAAATTTTCGATTCTAGAGGAAACCCAACCATCGAAGTAGATGTAATTACAGAAAACGGATTTATGGGACGTGCTGCTGTTCCTTCGGGAGCTTCTACAGGAGTTCATGAAGCCGTAGAATTACGCGATGGAGGAGAAGATTATATGGGAAAAGGAGTAATGCAAGCTGTTGATAATGTAAATGGTAAAATTGCAGGAACACTTTTAGGAGTTTCTGTTTTTGAACAAGAAGAAATCGATAGAATAATGATTGAATTGGATGGCACCCCAAACAAATCTGTTTTAGGAGCCAATGCAATTTTAGGGGTTTCTTTAGCTATTGCGCACGCTGCTGCTTTAGAAGTGGGAATGCCTTTGTATCGTTATGTGGGTGGCGTAAGTGCTAAAACGCTTCCAGTACCGATGATGAATATTATCAATGGAGGCTCCCACAGTGATGCACCAATTGCTTTTCAGGAATTTATGATTATGCCCGTAAAAGCAAATAATTTTACAGAAGCGATGAAAATGGGATCAGAAATTTTTCATCACCTTAAAAAAGTTTTGCACAACAGAGGTTTAAGTACGGCTGTTGGAGATGAAGGAGGATTTGCACCAACCCTTGGAGGAACCGAAGATGCTTTAGAAACAATTGCTGAGGCAGTTACCAACGCAGGTTATAAAATGGGAGATGAAGTAATGATTGCTTTGGATTGTGCTGCGGCAGAATTTTACGTAGATGGAAAATACGACTATACTAAATTTGAAGGTGAAACTGGAAAAATTAGAACTTCAAAACAACAAGCCGAATATTTAGCAGAATTGGCTTCTAAATATCCAATAATTTCAATCGAAGATGGGATGGATGAAGACGATTGGGAAGGTTGGAAATATTTAACTGAATTAATTGGAGACAAAATTCAATTAGTAGGAGACGATTTATTTGTAACCAATGTAGAGCGTTTGTCAAGAGGAATAAAAGAAGGAATCTCAAATTCAATTTTGATTAAAGTGAATCAGATAGGAACACTTTCAGAAACTATTGCAGCTGTAAATATGGCTCATAATGCTGGTTATACAACGGTAATGTCTCATCGTTCAGGTGAAACAGAAGACAATACTATTGCAGATTTAGCAGTGGCTCTAAACTGTGGACAGATAAAAACGGGTTCGATGTCTCGAAGCGATCGTATGGCAAAATACAATCAATTATTACGAATTGAAGAACAACTTTGCGATGTTGCTTATTACCCACAATTAAAAGCTTTTAAAATTTAATTAATACCTTTTTTAATCTATTTAAAATTCCCAAAATTCATAAGAAATTTTGGGTTTTTATTGTTACAAATGTTACAATAAAATAAAGGATTGTTTCGTATTTTTATTCAATCAAAAAAATACAATATTATTAATTTAAATAATACAAGATGAGTGCATTAAAAGACAAGTTGTTAGAAAAAATTAAAGCGCATAGACCCAGAACTACCCGACTTATGAAAGAGTATGGAGATGTAGTGATAGACCAAGTAAAAGCATCGCAAGTTATCGGGGGTATGAGGGGTATTAAAAGTCTTGTTACAGATATTTCATATCTAGATCCAGAAGAAGGAATTAGATATCGCGGTTATACACTTCCTGAAGTATTAGAAATGCTACCAAAACCCAAAGGAGCAGAAATGCCTTATGTAGAAGGATTATATCATTTATTATTAACTGGAGAAATTCCTTCAGAAGATGAAATAGACGAATTAATTTTAGATTTTAATAACCGTCGTTCGGTACCAAAATATGTTTGGGATGTAATTGATGCTTTCCCAGAAGGGTCACACCCTATGGCAATTTTGTCTGCTGCTGTAATGAGTTTACAACGTGAATCTCATTTTAGTATTCGCTATAAAAAAGGAATGAGTAAGATGGATTACTGGGATTCAACTTACGAAGATGCCACTAATCTTTTGGCAAAAATGCCAATTATTGGTGCGTACATTTATAACAGATTATACAAACCTGAAAATGGAAGTATTTGCCCAGATCCAACTTTAGATTTAGGGGCAAATTTTGCGTTTATGATGGGAAAACCAAAACCTTACGATGATGTTTCTCGAATGTATTTTATCATTCACGCCGATCACGAAAGCGGTAATGTTAGTGCACATACAGGACATTTAGTAGCTAGTTCATTATCGGATGTTTATTATGCAACTTCAGCAATGATTAATGGGTTGGCTGGACCGCTTCACGGATTAGCAAATCAAGAAGTGTTGCGTTGGTTACAAGGTTTAAAAGAAAGAATGGGAGATAAATTTCCAACAGAAGAAGAACTAAAAAAATACGTTTGGGGAACTTTAAAAAGAGGAAATGTTATACCAGGTTATGGTCACGCTGTATTAAGAAAAACCGATCCTCGTTATACTGTTCAACGTGAATTCTGTTTAGCAAATATGAAAGATGACGAATTGTTTAAATATGTAGATGCCTTATATAATATTGTTCCAGATATTTTAAGAGAACAAGGTAAAGCAAAAAATCCTTGGCCAAATGTTGATGCTCAATCGGGTGTAGTACAATGGCATTATGGAGTAAAAGAATTTGATTTTTATACCGTATTATTCTCTATCGGAAGATCATTCGGAGTAATGTCTAACATTATTTGGGATCGTGCTTTGGGATATTCATTGGAAAGACCAAAATCTATCACAACCGATATGTTAGAGGAAATGGTTGGAATTAATAAAGATGAATCTGAAAAAGAACTGGTGACATCTTAATTGAAGTATTTTAACTGTAAATATTGGTATTAAATGGCGACTATTATTTTTTAAAATAGTCGCCATTTTATTGTTAAATCATTTCAAGAACACCAACGATTTTCATAACTTAGCGGTTCTCTCAAAATTAACTAAAAAAAAGATTAAATGTCAAGAATAGCCACTATCGAAATAGACGGTAAAAAATACGAATTCCCTGTAATTGAAGGAACTGAAAATGAATTAGCAATCGATATTAAAACACTTCGAGCAGTAACAGGAGGAGTTACAACCATCGATCCTGGATATAAAAATACGGGCTCTTGCGAGAGTGCGATTACTTTTTTAAATGGTGAAGAAGGAATTTTAAGATACCGAGGATATTCTATTGAAGAATTAGCCGAAAAAGCCGACTTTCTAGAAGTTGCTTACTTATTAATTTTTGGAGAATTACCAACTAATGAAGAATTAGAAAAATTTCATTCAGATATAAAAGCACAGGCGATTGTAGATGAAGATATTAAAAAAATTATCGATGGTTTCCCAAAAGCAGCACATCCAATGGGTGTACTTTCTTCTCTAACTAGTGCTTTGGTAGCTTTTAATCCAACATCGGTTGATGTAGATTCAGAAGAAGAAATGTACAATGCCATCGTTCGTATTTTAGGAAAGTTCCCTGTACTTACTGCTTGGGCATATCGCAAACAAGCTGGACTTCCTTTAGATTATGGAGATAATTCATTGGGATATGTAGAGAACTTTATGAAAATGATGTTCAAAAAACCTACAGAAGAATATAATTGCAACCTTATTACACTAGATGCTTTAGATAAACTTTTAATCCTTCACGCAGATCACGAACAAAACTGTTCTACTTCAACTGTAAGAATTGTTGGATCTTCTAATGCAGGATTATTTGTTTCACTTTCAGCAGGAATTAATGCACTTTGGGGACCACTTCACGGAGGTGCCAATCAAGCGGTAATCGAAATGTTAGAAGCCATAAAAGAAGATGGAGGAAATACTAAAAAATATATGGCGAAGGCCAAAGATAAAAGCGATCCATTTCGTTTAATGGGCTTTGGTCATCGTGTTTATAAAAATTTCGACCCAAGAGCAAAAATTATTAAAAAATCAGCTGATGAGGTATTAAAAGAATTAGGAATTGAAGACCCAATTTTAGATATCGCCAAAGGTTTAGAAAAAGAAGCATTAGAAGATAAGTACTTTGTAGATAGAAAATTATATCCCAATGTAGATTTTTACTCCGGAATTATTTACCGAGCCTTAGGAATTCCAACAGATATGTTTACCCCAATGTTTGCACTAGGAAGACTACCAGGTTGGATTGCTCAATGGCGAGAAATGCGTTTAAGAAAAGAACCCATAGGAAGACCAAGACAGGTTTATATTGGAGAAAACTTAAGACCTTTTAAAAATCTAGAAGATAGATAGATGCTCTAGTGTCGGTGTGACTTGGAGTCACACCGACACTGTTTTTTTAATTCAAATTATTGATAGGATGACTTCAAGTCATCCTATCAATTTTAAAATAAAGAAATGAAAAAAATAAAACTAATAAAAAACAGGTCGGATATTGGAGCAGGAACTCGTGGCTCCGATTTGGGTATTGATGCCATAGAAATTGCAGCCATCAACAATAAAAACGATTATTTTAATTTGTTTGAATTTGAAGATGTTGAAACTGAAAACGAATCTATTTACAATAAAGTATCCAACCCATTTGGGAAACGAATAAATTTTGTATTAAATCAATGCACCCGTTTGAGCAATGTGGTAAAAAAAACAATAAATAATAGCGAATTTCCATTGGTGCTTTCTGGAGATCATTCTTCTGCATTGGGAACTATCTCAGGGATAAAAGCGGCACACCCTTCTAAAAGATTAGGTGTAGTTTGGATAGATGCTCACGCAGATATTCACTCACCCTATACTTCTCCTTCAGGAAACATTCATGGTATGCCTTTAGCAGCTGCCATTGCAGACGATAACTTAGATTGTCAAGTAAATCAAGTTACAGACGAAGTAAAAACCTGTTGGAATGCCATGAAAAATATTGGTATTGAAGGAGCAAAAGTTTTGGCTGAAGATATTGTTTATTTTGGAGTTCGTGATACCGAAAAACCCGAAGACAAACAAATAGAAAAGCTAGGGATTAAAAACTACAAGGTAGATGAGATTCGATATCGTGGTTTAGAATGTTGTGTAAATGAAGCTTTAGAAACCCTCTCAAATTGCGACCATATTTATATTTCTTTTGATGTGGATTCTATGGACTGCGATTTAATCTCCTACGGAACAGGAACTCCAGTACCCAAAGGTTTTGATCAATTTGAAATTATAGATATCATCAATCAAATCATAGCTTCACAAAAAGTAGCTGCTTTAGAATTTGTAGAAGTAAACCCATTACTAGACCTAAAAGGAAATAAAATGGCAGAAACTGCTTTTGAAGTTTTGGATGCAGTAACTAATTCATTAAAATAATTTTTGATCGTTTTAATAATTAGTTTCCTGCAAGGTTTTTAAAACCTTGTAGGTATAAAAAAGAAAATATATTTATTATAATTAAATAGTTTAAAACTCCGCTTCCTTATAAAATTTCATTTTTTGTTTTGTAATTGGATGTGTAAATTCTAAGGTATCTGAGTGTAAATACAAACGCTTCAATTTTTTTCCATACAAATCATCACCAATTATAGGAGTGTTTAATCCCAAAGTATGAGAAGCATGAATCCGTAATTGATGTGTTCTCCCAGTTATTGGGTAAAAATAGACTTTTGTTTTTCCGTTTTTTCGTTCGATAACTTCCCATTTTGTTTCAGCTGGTTTTCCGTGCTCATAACAAACCATTTGTCTAGGTCTGTCTTCTAAATCTACCCGAAGAGGTAGGTTAATTGTACCACTATCTTTATTTACTATCCCATCTAATAGTGCTGTATACCTTTTTTTAATGCTTTTGTTTATAAACTGACTTTGTATGTTTTTATGAGCCTTTTTGTTCTTTGCTAAAACCAATAAACCCGAAGTTGCCATATCTAACCGATGAATAATAATAGGTCCCGTAATGTTTTTTACCTGTTGTTTAATTCGGGTATAAACCGAATCTTGAATATGAATTCCAGGAACCGATAAAAAATCTTCTGGTTTGTAAACCACCAACAAATCTTCATCTTCAAAAATAATTTCTAACTCTTTGCCAATGGCAGGATTTACAAGCATAGGATTGGTATCCAATTTAATTCCTTTTAACATATGAGTTAAAATAGGTTTGCATTTTCCTTGACAAGCAGGATAATATTGTTGGTGTTTCCGAATCTCTTTATTGGGTGATTGTCCCCACCAAAATTCTGCCATAGCAATGGGTTTTAAATCGTGCAAAAAAGCATATTGCAATAATTTTGGAGCGGCACATTCTCCCGAACCTGCAGGAATATTATGTTCGGAAGTTTCAGAAAAAATTTGAAGTAAATTTTTAACTTCTTTTTTTGAATTTAAAAATCGATATTGTTCAAATAAATACTGTTGTAAGGCAGCAGATTTTGTTTTACGTTGTTTTTTTAAATATTCAATCTCATTGGTAAAAACAGCAAGTTTATTTTCAAGAGCATTAATAGTATGTTTCCAATAACGAGATACATTGTTAAAAAAATATTTTGCTTCTATACTCTCTTTACTTAACTCTTTTTCAAAAATAATATATGCTTCATTGGATAACATATTTTTTGCGTTTTCTCTTCTTGCTTTTCTCTCTTTTTTAGCTGCTTTTAAGGCTTCTTTTTTTTCTTGAATATCGATTGTTGCTTTTTTGGTTTCAGCTATAAGTAATTTTGATAACTCTCTATATTTATTGTTTTTTTCTAACCTTTCAATAGTATGGTTTATTTTGTTTAAAACGGCTTCTTCTTGTATAAAATAAGAATCTTTTACAAGCATATTAAAAACAGGAGGAACAAATAATTTATGAATATTTTTTTCTGCCAATTTCCCAGAAACAGCGGTAATATAACCTAATTTGTTTTGTGAATTTTGAACCACTAAAACACCAAACATTTTTCCGATAACTAATCCTATTTTAGATGAATCCAAACCAAAATTATGTTCGAAATCGGTTTGTGTTTGTAAATAGTTTTGAACTTCATTTGCTGCAAGCTTGCATAAAGGATGTGGCTCATAATAAAACGGAAAAGTAAACTTTTTGGGAAGCTCAATATTACTTATAGAAGTAGAAAAATGTTGAAAATATGTTTGCACAATTGCTGCTAAGAAGTTTTGGGCAAATATACTGTTTTGGTATCTTTACAGGATATGAAAACCAATCAAAAACAAATTACCAATACTCTTTTGTTAATTCGCCCTTCCAATTTTAAATTGAATAAACAAACAGCAGTGAATAACTATTTTCAGAAAGAAATGAATCTTTCTGAAACTGAAATGAACCAAAAAGCACAACAAGAATTTGACGATTTAGTTCATAAATTAAAAGTAAAAGGAATTCAGGTGATTGTAGAAAACAGTACTTCAGAAAATAAAACTCCTGATGCAATTTTTCCAAATAATTGGGTGAGTTTTCACGAAAATGGCGACGTAGTACTATATCCAATGTTTGCTGAAAATAGAAGAAAAGAACGAAATGAAGAAGTATTAATTAGAATTGAAAATGAAGGCTTTCAGATAGAAAACATTTTAGATTATTCCTCTGCCGAAGAAGAAGGATTTTATTTAGAGGGTACAGGAAGTATGGTTTTAGATCGGGCAAATAGAAAAGCCTATTGTGCTTTGTCTGCAAGAACCGATGAAGATTTAGTAATCGAATTTTGTGAAGATTTAGAATATACACCCATTATTTTTGAAGCTTTGCAAACAGTAGAAAGTGAGCGTTTACCTATTTATCATACCAATGTCTTGATGAGTGTGGGCGAAGAAATAGCAGTAGTCTGTATAGATACTATTTCCTCGAAATCTGAAAAGAAAACCATTATCCGAAGTCTAAAAGAAGATGGAAAAGAAATTCTAAAAATCTCTGAAAATCAGATGAAACAATTTGCAGGAAATATGTTGCAAGTAAAAGGAGCATTCCGTAAAAAATATATGGTCATGAGTACAGCAGCTTATAAAAGTTTACGAGAAGATCAGATTTCTACAATCGAAAAACATTCAGAAATTATTCATAGCGATTTAACGACTATCGAAACTCTTGGTGGTGGATCTGCTCGTTGTATGTTAGCAGAAGTTTTTCTACCTAAAATATAACTCTTTTCCCCTGCAAGGCTTTGTAAACCTTGTAGGTATAAATAAAATAACTTTAGACTTTTAAAAATATAAATTGAAATACCCATGGGGTTGAGAGATTTAATATCCTGTAAGATTTAATAAATTTGATAGATATTATGACAAAATAAATAAAACCTACAAGGTTGCAAAGACCTTGCAGGACAAGTAAAATTTCCTCTAAAAAATAAATAAACTCTCCAAGGGTTCAAAACCTTTGGAGAGTTTTAAATCTATTATCTTTGCAATCTTAAATTTGGAAAAAATGACATTGCAACAAACCTTAGAAACTGAAATTAAAAAAGCGATACAACAGCTTTATTCTGCTACTTTAGAAACAGTAGAATTTCAAGCAACTCGCAAGGAATTTGAAGGAGATATAACCGTGGTTGTTTTCCCAATGTTGCGTGTTGTTAAAGGAAATCCTGTTCAGATTGGGGAGGCTATCGGTAATTATTTAGTGGAGAACGTGGAAGAAATTACCAAATTTAATGTGGTAAAAGGTTTCTTGAATTTAGTAATTAGCGATTCTTATTTTCTAAACTATTTTAATGAAGTAGGAGATTTTTCAGACTACGGAAAGGTTTCAGGAAATAAAGAAACCATTATGGTGGAGTACTCTTCACCCAATACAAACAAGCCTTTACACTTGGGGCATATTAGAAATATTTTATTGGGTTATTCGGTTTCAGAAATTTTAAAAGCTTCTGGTAAAAATGCCTATAAAACCCAGATTATCAACGACCGCGGAATTCATATTTGTAAAAGTATGTTGGCTTGGAAACGCTTCGGAAATGGAGAAACTCCAGAGTCAACAGGGTTAAAAGGGGATAAATTAGTGGGCAATTATTATGTGAAATTTGACCAAGAATATAAAAAGGAAATCGCTCAGTTAATTTCAGAAGGGCTAACAGAAAAAGAGGCAAAAACACAAGCTCCTTCCTTACTGGAAGCCCAACAAATGTTATTAAAATGGGAAGCAGGTGATGAAGAAACCGTTGCACTTTGGAAAAAAATGAACGGTTGGGTCTATGCAGGTTTTAATAAAACCTATGCTTCTTTAGGAGTAGATTTTGATAAATTATATTACGAAAGCAATACTTACCTTTTAGGAAAAGACAACATAGAGGAAGGACTTAAAAAAGGGGTGTTCTTTAAAAAGGAAGATGGATCTGTTTGGTGCGATTTAACCAAAGACGGATTGGATGAAAAGTTGGTATTACGTAGCGATGGAACAGCGGTTTATATGACTCAAGATATTGGTACAGCAATTCAGAGAGCCAAAGATTTTCCCGAAGTTACAGGAATGATTTACACCGTTGGTAACGAACAAGATTATCATTTTAAAGTACTGTTTTTAATTCTGAAAAAATTAGGATACGATTGGGCAGAACACCTATATCATTTAAGTTACGGAATGGTAGATTTACCTTCAGG
>JALWUJ010000048.1 GCA_027080135.1 Flavobacteriaceae bacterium
GGAAAATTTGGTGGCGACACGGATAATTGGGTTTGGCCAAGACATACCGGAGATTTTTCCGTTTTTAGAATCTATGCCGATAAAAACAATGAACCTGCCGAACCTTCAGTAAATAATATTCCGTTTGAGCCTAAAAAATGGTTGCCTGTTTCATTGGAAGGAGTCGATAAAAATGATTTCACCATGGTATTTGGTTTTCCCGGTAGAACCGAGCAATACTTATCCTCAAGAGCAGTAGATGATTACATCAATATTATCAATCCCGCCCGTATTGAAATGCGAAAACAAAGCCTTTCTGTAATTGACGCCGCAATGGAATTATCTGACAAAACAAGAATACAATACGCGTCAAAGCAGTCGAGAATAAGTAATGCATATAAAAAATGGATAGGACAGAACTTAGGGTTAAAGAAAAAAGATGTAGTGAATGAGAAAAGAGCCTTTGAAGAAGAATTTTTACAGCGAGTTTCACACGATAAAAAGTATAAAGATATCTTATCGCAACTATTGGAACAAGACGGTAAAATGCTCAAGTTTAAAAAAGCTAATTCTTTATTTTATGAGATATTCTATTACGGTCCCGAAGTCATTCGCTTTGCCGATGGTTTTTATAAGCTGTTAGAACAACCAATTGAGCATGCCGATGCGATGAGTAAAGCAGAACTGAAAGCAGAAAAATCAAAACAAGAAGAAATATACAAAAAGAATCTGGAAGCCAAGAAAAAAGGAGTAGATGGATTTTTTAAAAACTATGATGTTCGCGTTGATCAACTTATTTTTGAAAAACTAATTCCACTTTATGTGGAATATTCCGATAAAAATATGTTACCTGCTGAATTACAGAAAAAAGCAATAAAATTCAAAAATAAAAACGGAAAATTAGATGTGAAAGCATACGCAACTTATTTGTACAAAAAATCGATGTTCACCTCAAAAGAAAAAGTAAATAAGCTACTATCTTATTCAACCAAAAAAATGAGGAAGAAGATTCAAAAAGACCCTGCTTTTATTTTAGCTTCTTCTATGAATGATTTGCGTAAAAGTTATAATAATGAGTACAAAAAAACGTACTTAATCAACAACGAGTTGATGAAGCAATTCGTAGCCGCACAAATGAAATATTTTCCTGAAAAGAAATTTTGGGCAGATGCAAATAGCACACTTCGATTAACTTATGGTAAGATTGAAGGTTCAGCACCACGTGACGGAATGGAATATACGTGGTACACAACCATTGACGGTATAATCGAAAAAAATAACACGGGAGAAAAAGATTTTATAATCCCTCAAAGATTGCGAGAACTTTGGAAAAAGAAAGATTACGGCGTATATGCCACAGACGGAACTTTACGTGTTTGTTTATTAGGTTCAAATCACACAACCGGTGGAAATTCCGGAAGTCCGGTAATTAATGCAGAAGGACATTTAGTCGGAATAAACTTCGACCGTAGTTGGGAAAGCACAATGAGCGATATAAAATTTGATCCCGATATTTGTCGTAACATAATGGTGGACATAAAATACGTGCTTTGGGTAATGGATAAATATGCCGGAGCAACCCACTTAGTCAAAGAAATGGAGTTGGTCGATAGAAATTGGCGTATCGAAAACGAGATAAAACTCAACAAAGAAAAGGTCAAAAAAATCACCAATTGGTTACGAGAAGACCCCAATGACGAACACGCTTTATTAGAACGAGCAAAAGCGTACTTTGC
>JALWUJ010000049.1 GCA_027080135.1 Flavobacteriaceae bacterium
TATAATGAAGCTTATGCTGTTTGGATAGATTATAATTATGATGGTGATTTTACAGATTCTGGCGAATTAGTTTGGAGTTTATCTGCTACACAAAACACTCCAGTAAGTGGATCTTTTACAGTACCAACAAACTCTAGTCAAACTGCTACAAGGATGCGTGTTTCTATGAAATACAACGGAATTCCAACTTCTTGTGAGTCTTTTACTTACGGTGAAGTTGAAGACTATACTGTAAACATACTTGGGAATAATGCCGACACACAAGCACCTTCAATTCCTGCTAATTTAACAGCTTCAAATACTACTGAAACAACTACCGATTTATCTTGGACAGCTTCAACAGATAATGTTGGAGTTACAGGTTACGATGTATATCAAGGAGCAAGTGTAATTGGAACAACGGCTGGAACTACATATAATGTTACAGGATTATCGCCTTCTTCTAGTTATAGTTTTACTGTTAAAGCTAAAGATGCTGCTGGAAACGAATCGGGGGCTAGTAATGCTGTTTCAGTAACTACAGTAACTCCACCAGACACCCAGGCACCAACAGTTCCAACAAATTTATCAGCTTCAAATACAACTCAAACAACTACCGATTTATCTTGGACAGCTTCTACAGATAATGTTGGAGTAACAGGTTACGATGTATATCAAGGAGCAAGTATAATTGGAACAACAACTGGGACTAATTATAATGTAACAGGATTATCTGCATCAACAGGATACAGTTTTTACGTAGTTGCAAAAGATGCTGCTGGAAATGAATCGGGTGCAAGTAGCTCAGTTACAGTAACCACTTTAGATCCGCCAGATACGCAAGCACCAACGGCTCCAACAAATCTATCGGCTGCAAATACAACTCAAACAACTACCGATTTATCTTGGACAACTTCTACAGATAATGTTGGAGTTTCAAGTTATGATGTATATCAAGGAACAAATGTAATTGGAAATACTTCAAGTACTTCTTATAATGTAACTGGATTAACGGCTTCAACAAGTTATACTTTTTCAGTAAGAGCAAAAGATGCTGCTGGAAATGTTTCGGGAGCTAGTAATTCGGTTAGTGTAACAACAGATGCTAATACAAACACAGGATGTTCTGGAGGAATTGTTACTTATCCTTATAACGAAGGTTTTGAAAATACCATTGGTGCTTGGACACAATCTAATGCCGACGATATTAACTGGACAGTAGATGCTAACGGAACTCCATCAAGTAATACAGGACCAAGTTCTGCAATACAAGGAAATTATTATATTTATGTAGAAGCTTCAGGAAATGGAACTGGATATCCTAACAAACAAGCGATTATTAATTCTCCTTGTTATGATTTATCTGCAGAAACTTTAGCAAATTTCAACTTTAAATATCATATGTATGGTTCGTCTAATATGGGCAGTATTGCTTTAGAGGCTTCAGATGATAATGGAGTAACTTGGACAAGTATTTGGAGCCAAACTGGAAATCAAGGAAATTCTTGGTTATCGGTAACGGTAGATTTAGCAAGCTATTTAGGCGGAAGTGTTCAACTACGTTTTAACAGAATTACAGGAAGTACTTGGCAAGCAGATATTGCAATTGATGATGTTTCATTAACAACCACTGGTGGCGGTGGCGGTGGAAACAATTGTGCTGCAGCCAATTTAACACTGAATATAACTTTTGACAATTACCCTGAAGAAACAGCTTGGACATTAAAAACTTCGGGAGGAACTACAATTGCTTCCAACAGTTATTCAACTGCAAATCCTGATGGATCTTCGATTACTGAAACTATTAACAATTTGGCTTCAGGAGATTATGTATTTACAATGACTGATTCTTATGGAGATGGAATATGTTGTGCTTACGGAAATGGTTCGTACACACTTTCAAGTTCAGTAGGAACTATAGTTTCTGGTGGAAATTTTACATCCTCTGATGTAACTAATTTCTGTGTAGATTCTAGTAAATCACCTGCTTCAAATGAAACATCATTAAGTAATATAACAGATAGTGATATTCGAATTTATCCAAATCCTGTAAAATCCATTTTGGAAATTACAACGATGGATGTAACTATTGATTCTATTAAAGTATTTAATATGTATGGAGCATTAGTTAAGATTATCAATCTTTCAGACTCTAGAGCAAATGTAGATGTTTCTCAATTAGCTTCAGGAGCTTATTTTATCAGATTTATGTCTGGTGACAATGTAATTACTAAGAAGTTTATTAAAGAGTAATTAATTTTTTCTGAAATATTTCAGAAAACATTCAATCTTTTGTAACTTTTTGAATCTATATTACGTATAACACAATAGGCAAGAAAATTATTTAATTTAACAACACTCCATGAGACAACTTAAAATTACCAAGCAGGTTACCAATCGTGAAACTGCATCCCTAGATAAATATCTACAAGAAATTGGAAAAGTTGACTTAATTACCGCAGACGAAGAAGTAGAATTAGCACAACGTATCAAGGCTGGCGATCAAATCGCACTTGAAAAATTAACCAAAGCTAATTTACGTTTTGTTGTTTCGGTAGCTAAGCAATACCAAAATCAAGGACTAACACTTCCAGATTTAATTAATGAAGGAAATCTAGGTCTTATAAAAGCGGCACAACGTTTTGATGAAACGCGTGGTTTTAAATTTATATCGTACGCTGTTTGGTGGATTCGCCAATCTATTTTACAAGCATTAGCAGAGCAATCTCGTATTGTTCGTCTTCCACTTAATAAAATTGGAAGCATTAATAAGATAAACAAAATGTTTGCTTATTTAGAGCAAGCACATGAACGTCCACCTTCTGCTGAAGAAATTGCAAAAGAATTGGATATGACAATTAATGACGTTAAAGAATCTATGAAAAATTCTGGACGTCACGTATCGATGGATGCACCTTTAGTTGAAGGAGAAGATTCTAACCTTTACGATGTATTACGTAGTGGAGAATCTCCAAATCCAGATAGATCACTTTTACACGAATCATTACGTACTGAAATTGAAAGAGCTTTAGAAACATTAACTCCTCGTGAGGCAGATGTAGTTCGTTTGTATTTTGGTTTGGGTAATCAACATCCAATGACTTTGGAAGAAATTGGTGAAACTTTCGACTTAACACGTGAGCGTGTAAGACAAATTAAAGAAAAAGCAATTAGAAGATTAAAACACACAACAAGATCTAAAATCTTGAAAACATATTTGGGTTAACCTTTCGGCTCCGCTCAAGGACCAACCCTAACGGTAACTTACAGTATTAACATACTGTTCGTTTTTTGATTGATGAATGACCTCTGGCTGATTACCGGAGGTTTTTTCTTTACACTCTGTAGCCTTGGCGAAAGAGTGCCATTATTCTCCGTTACAAAACTTAAGAATTTTATATCTAACTTACAATAGCTTTTCCACAGAGCTCCACAAAGAATCACAGAGTTACACAGAGAAATTATTTTATAATTTAAAATATTGGAATCTTTCTGGACTGTTACAAGGTTTTCTTTAATATACGTCCAACTTTGACAAAGTTTAGAACTTTGTCAAAGATTAATAGTATTTTTGCAAAATATTATAATTAATAAGACACTCGTTGACATGAGCAAAACACTAATAGCACCTTCTATCCTAGCAGCCGATTTCGGAAATTTACAACGTGATATTGAAATGGTCAATAATAGTGAAGCCGATTGGTTTCATCTTGATATTATGGACGGAGTTTTTGTACCCAACATTTCTTACGGAATGCCAATTATTAGTACCATTAACAAACATGCGACCAAAACATTAGATGCTCATTTAATGATTGTTGATCCTGATCGCTATATTAAAGTTTTTGCTAAACTAGGAGTCGATTATCTTACTGTACATTATGAAGCTTGTACACATTTACACCGTACCCTTCAAGCAATAAAAGCAGAAGGAATGAAAGCGGGTGTTGCTTTAAATCCGCATACCAATGTTTCTGTTTTAGAAGATACCATTCAGGATATTGATTTGGTTTTAATCATGAGTGTAAATCCAGGTTTTGGAGGTCAAAGTTTTATTGAAAATACCTATGCTAAAGTTGAAAAACTTAAGAATTTAATCCTTCAGAAAAACGCTTCAACACTTATTGAAGTAGATGGTGGTGTTACCAATAAAAATGCAAAAAAAATAGCGGATGCTGGAGCTGATGCTTTGGTAGCAGGTTCTTATATTTTCCGTTCTGAAAACCCTACAGAGACTATTAAAAATATGAGTGAACTTTTAAAGTAAAAAAACACTTTTTAAAAAGTCCCTAATTATAATTAATTACTTCATTATTCCTAAAAATTGTAAATTAGTTGCGTAACAATATTTATGCAACCTTCTTTCGATACTTGGACTTCTGGATTTCTTTTTGCCTCGGTGATGGGATTGTTTTTGTTTATCATCTTAATTACTAGTAATAACAAAAAGAACAGACCCATTGCTTTTTTGATTTTAGCTTTTTCAGTAATTCTTTTTCAATATGTGTTGTATTGGACGAGGTATGAAAAGGTATTTCCTTACTTCGTAATTCTGCCACAGGTTTGCTATTTTGCTTCAGGGCCATTATTATACTGGTATTTTTTAAATCTGTATAAAAAGAAGGTTTCTTTTAACTACTCTTTTCATTTTTTACCAGCTTTACTTATTTTGTTATCGAATATCATTTTATGGTTGAAATATGCACATATTACAACTATTCGAATTCCTTTTTTAAAGTTTATACAGACCAGTCATTGGTTTATTGTTGCACATTTGTCATTGTATGCTGTCTTAATTATTTATCTTATTATTCAAAATAAAAACCTTGAAACGGAGTATCAAAAAGTTCGTTATAACTGGGCTCGTACTCTTATTGCATTGTATTCTTTATTTATATTTTCGTTTATTTCATATTATGTTTTAGTGAAATTTTCGTTTTTTAATTCGAAATGGGATTATATGATTTCATTTATGATGAGTATTTCAATTTACACGATTGGTTATTTTATTTTCAAGCAACCAAAAGTTTTTAATGGTGAATTGTTTGCCCAACTTTTCCTTCCGATAAAAAACAAAAATGAAAGTTTTGAAACTTCGATGCTCAATGAGTTTTACGAAAATCTAACCAATTATATGGAGCAAAAAAAACCTTATATCGATAACGAATTACGCTTGGTTAATTTGGCAGATCAATTGGGATTTTCTACTCACTTACTTTCTAAAATTATCAATAAAAAATATGGTAAAAACTTCAATAATTTTGTGAATGATTACCGTTTAATTGAAGCTGAGAAACTATTAAAAACATCCAAAAACTTAAATATTAAGGATATTTATTTTGATGTGGGCTTCAATAATAAAAATTCTTTTTACAAAGCCTTTAAGCTAAAGTATCACTGTACTCCTTTGCAATTCAGAAACCAAAATAATCACTCTTAATTTATAAATTCCGTGTGCTAACTTATAAATAGTGACTCCTTTTTTGGGAACTTATTTCATATTTGAATTCATTAATCAATTAAATCGTTCAGTTATGAAAAAATTACACTTTTTACTTTTCGCAAACTTTTTGTTTGCAACATTAATCGCCACTGCCCAAGAAATTGAAGTTTGGGTAAGCGATGCAGGAGGTTTTAACAATCCGCCTTGGTTTGTTTATAAATCTGATTTTAATGGTGATAATCTCACGGAAGTGATGAACCAATCTGACCAAATTAAATGGCCTGAAGATATTGTGTTCTTAGAAGACGAAAACATTGTTTTAATTTCAAATATTACTTCAACCGCACCGGCTGCGGGATATATTTCAAAACATGATATTGATACTGGAGTTTTTCTAGGATATTTTGCTGAAAACCTATCTGGCCCCACACGAATGGAAATTGGTCCCGACGGCTACCTTTATGTTTTACAATGGGGTAATACAGACAACCGTGTGTTGCGTTTTGATCTTGATGGAACTTTTATAGATGAATTTACCGCTGTAGGAATTACTCAAAGCATTGGTTTGGATTGGGATGCTTCAGGAAATTTATATGTTTCGTCTTATGGTGGTTCTAAAATTTTTAAATTTGATACTACTGGTGCTTATCAAGGTGAATTTATAAATTCAGGGCTTGCTGGTCCTACTAATATTTTCTTCGATAAAAGTGGAAATGGTGATCTAATCGTATTTAATTGGAATAGCGGCATCATTAAAAGGTTTGATAGTGACGGAAATTTTGTAGAAAATCTTGTTACAGGAGTTAGTCAATGTGAAGGGGTAGATTTTATGCCAAATGGAGATATTTTGGTAGGAGTTGGATCGGATGGTTCGGTGAGAAGGTATGATAGTGATTTTAATTTTATTGAAAACTTTATTGAAGGAGGAACTATTTTTACACCCAATGCTGTCGTTATTCGAGAAGTACCCTTGTATGTTCCTGAAAATGAATTGGATAAAAACTTTATCAATCCAACTTTTGGAAATCGGTTCTCAGTAATCCCTTCTGAAATAAATACTATTGAAAAAATCATCGTTTTTAATTCATTAGGAAAGAAAGTAGCTGAAATCAACAATAATGAAAACTTATTTTGGGATGCAAGTAATTATTCTGAAGGGGTTTATTTTATTAGAGTAATTTCGGAAAACGGAGGAAGTAAAACTCAAAAGGTGATTGTAAAAAACTAAAGTGAATACCCAAGCTTTGACAAAGTTTAAAACTTTGTCAAAGATCAACCCCTATCTTTCCTGCAAGGTTTTAAAAACCTTGTAAGTATTTGTAAATATTTTTAATTTATCAAATCCTTCCGATATTTTCACCTAGCGAAGAAATAAATTAATACCCAACAAAATTAAAATTCAAAAGGGTTTTTGTGTACCCATAAAGTTCTGGAAACTGACTTTTAAACTCTTTAGGGGATTCTATAAAATACTCCGTAATTACAGCCATAAATTCATATTGATTGGTGAATGCGTAGTCTCTAAAATATCGAGTTGAAATTAATTTTTCTTTAATTACAGGTTTGGTAAGTTGTTTTAAAATATTTTGAAATTGGTGTTGAAAACGGTCCGAATCACTATCAGAACTCATTTTAGCTTCCAGTTGCATCGCGTGCATAAATTCGTGGATTCCTAAATTCCGATTGTCATATGTTATTTGTAAACCATTCTCAAAATCATCCCAAGATAACACCAACACTCTTTGTTTTGGGTTAAATTCTCCTTTGTGATATGCATTATTAACTTTACTATAAAACTCTTTTGGGTAGATAATAATATATTCAATTAATGCAAAACTATAATTTTTCCTTCCGAAACTTAACATACAGGCTATAGCTGAAATCAACACCTTCATTCGTTCATTAACTTGAACACCATCTCTTCCTATAAATTCCTTTTCAGACATAAAGCAAACTAATCGATGTTGAAACTGACCTTGATGTTTTTTTGAAAGTGTTTTGTAAAAAGAAAATTCACAATTTAAAACCTTCAATTGAAAAGCTGAAAGTTTCTTATAAATAAAATAATTTCTGAATAATGGTTTCTGAAAAATGTTCGCGTACAAATTTTCAATCAACCGGAATAGATAAATTGAAAAACCCAATAATACAACACTATAGCCATAAGGAGCTAACCAAGTATAATCGTTGTAGGTTTCGAGAAGTAAAATCAAATTATTGGATTGGGCTTTGTTATTTGTTTAAAACGTGAAATTGGTGGGTTTTGTTGCTTTTAATCAAATTCATTCAAAAAAGATAGACCTCACAGGTTTTGAAAACTTGTGAGGTCTATCCTGAATTTTATAAAATAAATAATTAACTTCTATTCAATATACTCAAAATATACCAGAACAATAACATCAAGGAAGCAAACAGTCCAAGGGAAGCGGCTACATATTGATCTTCACTATACCGATGTACCATATTAGAAGTTTGGTATAATATAGATCCTGAAGCCAAAACTATCATTCCTACACTAAACCAAAGTCCAAGATTAAAACCAAATAAAGCTCCTGCAACGATTAATCCCATAGCAACAAAACCTCCGATAGTTAGTGCGGATCTTAAAAAGTTAAAATCTTTTTTGGTTAAAAGAACTACTGCTGAAAGTCCCGAAAACAATGACAAGGTTAAAATTGCTGCTTGATTTAATATTTCCATTCCGCCATCTTCTGCCATATACATGGCCATAAAAATGAGTGGAATAAATATAAATGCTTCTGCAATTACATAAAGTAATAGTGCTAAATATTGTTTGTTTCTATCATGAGAAGTGATCGCCATTTTCTCGGCATAATTGGTCACTAACATAAAACCACCTAACATTAACAACCAAGTCCAACCTTGTGTTAAAGAAAGTGCAAATTCTAATAATGGTGGAATTTGAAAGAAAATGGTTTCAACTATAATAAACAGCAAAACTGCCAAAGCTAAATGTGAATAGGTCTTTCTGTAAAAAGTTGCTTGTGCCTCAGTTGTCGTATTACTTACTATTAAAGGTTGTTCTATTTGCCGAAATTCTTCCATAATCTATTTTTTTTATTTTGATAAATATACAATTATTTTCTACTTACTTCTTTGAACTTTCTCCTTTAAATTGTTGTGAATCGCTCTTAAAAAGAACATTAAAAGTGGTTAAACTTCCGTAGCAACGAGTGATGTATTGTTGTAAATCTACTTTTTCTTGGTCGTCTAAATTTTTACTGGAATTTATCTTTTGTTCCATCACTCGCAAACGATCTCGAAGCATTACTATCTTATGAAAAAAAGTATTTATAGGAATTTCTTTATTAGATAAATTAGAATCTTTAGGCTCTAAAATCATCGTTCCTCCTCTGTATTTATCGGCAATAGGAACCACTTCACTCACATCACTCCACCGCTTTAAAATTTCCTTTAAGCTGTCTTCTACTTCGGAAAAACTTACCGTATCCACCTCATCTTTTACTGCTTCAATTATTTCGAAATCTTCGTTAACTGGAATGGTTTCCAGTCCGTTTTCTAAAAAAGTAACCCAATATAAATCGGAAGTTACATTAGTGACCACTCCTTTTCCGTATTCTGAATGATTGATTCTTGATCCAATTCCTAAGATAGTATCCATTTGTTCTAATTTTCTCGCAAAGTCGCAAAAACACAAAGAATTTTATGTTATTTGCTTCTAATCTACTTTTATTAATAGAGATTAAAAATACACATTTTTGCTTTCAGAAAGAAGGAAAATTAGAAAACTAACTACACTCGTATTGAGCATCTACCTGTTGTGAAGCTGGTGACGGAGATACATACGGAATTCCCAACCCTAATCCTCTTAAAATGAATAGCAAGCCCATTAATACAACAATCACCGGAATGGCTTTGGTGATGTATTTTCTAGCTTTTCCTGTTAAGAAATTCCCCAAATAAATAGCTGTGGTCATTAATGGGATGGTTCCCAAACCAAAAACAACCATATACAAACTTCCTTCCCAAGCATTTCCTGTTGCTAAGGCTCCAAATAATGCCATATACACCAAACCGCAAGGAAGGAATCCATTTAAGAAACCTATGGTAAAAAAAGTATCGGGAGTTTTCTTTTTAAGCTCTTTTCCTAAGGCTGTTTTTACTTTTGAAATTACTCGATAAATAGGTTTTGAAAAATTGTATTTATTAAATGTTTTATTTGGAATTAAAACAATTAGTATCATTAAAATTCCAATAAATATGGAAAGATATTGTTGCAAATTAAACAGATAAAAACTCTTTCCAAGCAATCCGAAAAGCAATCCAATGATACTATAAGTTATTATTCTTCCGAAGTGGTAAAGAAAAATTTGGTAGAATCTCTTAAAATTATTGCCTCTATCAATGGGAAGCATAAATGCAATGGGGCCGCACATACCAATACAATGAAAACTTCCTAAAAGACCAAAAAGTAAGGCCGAAAATAACATTAATACGTTGTTTTGTCTTTGTATAAATAATGGACGCTTTCGTAAGTCCAATCTACTTTTATGTCCCAACGACCTTCTAACAAATTCTTGTCAGGTATGAGCAATTGATTACTAGAAAGATGTATTGGTACATCAAAATCTAGCTTTTTGTTAGAAGGTCTATAAAAGGACACAGTACCTTTAATATCCTGATATTTCATTTTTTTTGGAAACGTAATCGTAATTCCATTTTTAGTATTTCTTATTGAAATGTTTTCGGATAAAGATTGAGCGTTTTGTTCGGCATCAATTTCTTTTTGATAAACGAGTTCTTCTTTATAATATTCTTCGGTAACCAAATCATGATTATAGTTCGTATCGGTCATCATAGTAACCACCATAAACATAATAAAGCCTATAAAAATCACAAATCCAATTACTATTCCTGTTCCCCAGTTTAATTTCATATCTATTCCCGTATTTTGACTCCGCTCAATATAAACTCCAACGGGTATCTTATTAATTAATTTAACTTAATCATTTTGCTGTTTCGATATGATTTTCTATGTAAAATCACTCAGCAACCACTACACACAGTGTGGCAATTTTTATTTATTAATACACCTACAAGGCTTTAAAAAACCTTGCAGGAGTAATTTATTTACCGATAACTTCGAGGTCCTAAAAATGTGGTTGAAGTAGTTTCAATTAAGTTATCTCCACTATAAACTCCAATTTTAATACGCTCTTTATCATCTTTTAAAAGATTTGCTTTTACCTCTATAAATAAGGTTCCTTCTACTAAATCTTGGGCTGGTACGGTGATTTTTTTCTGCCCTACCAATTTTATAGTTCCTTCATGAGAGATTAATTTAAAAGTTACATTTTCTATGTCTTTAGTAGTTTTATTTACCAATTTAAAAGTATAAACATTACTAATTATATTGTTTTCTTTGTGTTCAAATAACTGTCCAGGAAGTCTTAAAACATTAGCTTCAACACTATTTCTTAGAAAAAGCATTCCTACTAAAACTCCAATAAGAATAACCAAAACCGCTCCGTAACCTTTTAATCGTGGTGTAAAAGTAAACTTTTCTTTCTTTTCAATATTGTCTTCACTAGTATAACTTATCAATCCTTTTGGAAGATTTACTCCTTCCATGATGCTATCACAAGCATCGATACAAGCGGTGCAGTTAATACATTCCAATTGGGTACCGTTTCTAATATCGATTCCCGTTGGACAAACCTTTACACAAAGAGAACAATCTACACAATCACCTTTACCTAGTTCTTCTCTATTTTCTCCTTTTTTAAATCGTGCTCTTCCTTTTTCTCGTTCTCCTCGTTTATGATCGTAAGCAACAATTACAGATTTATTATCAAGCAATACTCCTTGTAATCTTCCGTATGGACAAGCAATTATACACACTTGCTCTCTAAACCATGCAAAAATAAAATAGAATACTCCTGTAAAAATTAATAATGAAATTAGTGTGCTTAAATGGTTTTGAGGACCATCTGTTATTTCTTGTATAAGTCGATCACCACTAATTAAATAGGCAAGAAAAACATTGGCAATAATAAATGAAATTAAGAAAAATATTATCCATTTTGTAACTCGTTTTCTAATTTTTTCGGCATTCCATTCTTGTTTGGCAAGTTTTATTTGCTTGCCTCTATCTCCTTCTATCCAGTATTCAATTCTTCGGAAAACCATTTCCATAAAAATGGTTTGTGGACACATCCATCCGCAAAATATTCTTCCAAATGCAACTGTAAATAAAACTATAAAGACCACCCCAATTATCATCATAATAACAAAAATGTGAAAATCTTGCGGCCAAAATGGGAAACCAAATATGCTAAACTTACGCTCTAGAACATTGAACATTAAAAATTGATTTCCATTAATTTTTATAAATGGAGAAACCAATAGAATGGTTAAAAGAAAATAACTAACTAATTTCCTGTATTTATAGAATTTTCCTTTGGGCATTTTAGGGAATACCCAAGCTCTTTTACCTTCTTCGTCAATAGTACCAATGGAATCTCTAAATTTTTCGTTATTTTCTTTTTCCAAAACTTTTAATATTTAATATGATATTAAATTTTATTTAACAAACAACTTTCTAAGAATGCAAAACCCCATACTTGAATTAGTATGGGTATTTTACAGTTTAGGTAAAAAACCTATATTTTTTTATAAACTATTCTTCAACCCAAACATCTCCTTCGGGTGCTTTAGGTGTAGCTGGTGTTGTTCCTTGGAAACTTAAAACGTAACTGGCTACTTGAGCTCTTTCTAAAGCTGTTAAATCTCCTTTCCAAGCAACCATTCCTTTTCCGGGTCGTCCGCCTTCGGTAATAGTAGTAAATACATTTTTAATTCCTCCCCCATTAATCCAATGGTCATCAGTTAGGTTTGGTCCAATTTTACCACCTCCATCTGCTAAATGACAAACGGCACAATTGGTATTAAAAATTTCCTTGCCTTTTTCTAAATCAGCAGCTTCAGTAAGTAACTCAACCGAAGAAGCATCAATCATGTTTGGATTATTTTTTTTCCATTCAGCAATGTCAATTTTGGCTTGTGCCACATCTTTTTCATATTCCATTACATTGCTATCACCATTAAACACTTCAAATCTAAGTAAATAAATTACTGCAAAAATTATGGTCATATAAAACATATATACCCACCAAGGTGGTAAAGTATTATCTAGTTCTTTTATTCCGTCGTAGTTATGATCTAGAATAATCTCACCTTCTTCTTCTATAGGTTTAGAGTCTAAAAGTTTGGCGTATAATTTTCCTAAATAACTATTGTCTTCAAAGTCATTAAAACGTTCTTGAGCTTCTTCATTTAACGAATTATACACTCTAGATTTTAATGCTCCAACAACTATCTCAATAAAAATAGCAAGAATTACCAAAGCCCAAAATATGGTTTGAACCATTGGGTATTTTTCAAAGGCTAATTGATCATCTGTACCTGCAATTACTTCAAATAAAAAGAAAGCAATGAGGGCAAAAAATAATACTCTTAAAAATGGAATTAATAATTTCATAATGATGTTTTGTTTGTATCGTTATCTAATGGAATGTTGCTTACTTCTTCTATGTATTCTTTTTTGGCGGTAAAAACCCACCAAAAAAGCACCACAAAAAAAACAAAAAATATCAAAAGTGAGATGAGTGGATAAATTCCTACTCCATCTATGTTTTCTAGGTTTCCTTTTATAAATCGTAACATAATTATTCTTCTACTTTTATATCGGTTCCTAAACGTTGTAGGTAAGCAATTAAAGAAACAATTTCTCTATCTCTCATTTCTACAAACTCCTCACCTGCTTCAGCTGCTGCCGCTTTATCTGCTTCATACGAAGCTGCAAAATCTGGATCTGCATAAAGGTTCTTTTCAATCGCTGCACTTTGTTCTGCCATTGAAGTTTCTGCATTTGCAATGTCTTCTTCAGTATAAGGAACACCAAGAGTTACCATTGCGTTCATTTTTGCAGTAATGTTTGAACGGTCGTGTTTGTTTTTAATCATCCATTTATAAGAAGGCATAATAGAACCTTCAGAAACTGCCTGTGGGTCATACATATGATTAAAATGCCAGCTATCTGAATATTTTTTACCTACTCTATGTAAATCTGGACCGGTACGTTTAGATCCCCAAAGAAATGGATGATCATATACATACTCTCCCGCTTTTGAATATTCTCCATAACGAGCAACTTCAGATCTAAAAGGACGGATCATTTGTGAGTGACAACCCACACAACCTTCACGAATGTATAAATCTCTACCTTCTAATTCTAAAGGGGTGTATGGTTTTACACTAGATATTTGTGGAATATAATCATCTACCATTAAAGAAGGAATAATCTGAACCATTCCTCCAATTAAGATTGCAATAGTTGCATAAATAGTTAAACGTACTGGTCTTCTTTCTAACCAAGTATGCCAACCTTCACCGCTTGTTCTTTTTGCAGTTACTTTTTCAAGAGCTGGAGCTTCGGCTAATTCATCTTCTACTTTACTACCTTGTCTAATGGTCATAATAATATTGTAAACCAAGATCAGCATTCCTGTTAAGAACATCGTACCACCAATGGCACGCATCCAGTACATTGGCATAATTTGTTTTACGGTTTCAAGAAAGTTACCATAAACTAAATTTCCGTCTGGTCTAAATTGTTTCCACATAGAAGCTTGAACAAAACCTGCCACATACATTGGCAATGCGTACATTATAATACCTAAAGTACCAATCCAGAAATGGAAGTTGGCTAATTTTAATGACCACAGTTTTGTTTTAAACATTCTTGGTACCAACCAATAAACCATACCAAAGGTTAAGAACCCGTTCCAGGCTAGGGCTCCAACGTGAACGTGAGCAATAATCCAATCGCTAAAATGTGCAATGGCATTTACATTTTTTAATGAAAGCATAGGTCCTTCAAAAGTTGCCATACCGTAACCTGTTACGGCAACTACCATAAATTTAAGTACTGGATCTACTCGTACTTTATCCCAAGCTCCACGTAAGGTTAAAAGTCCGTTGATCATTCCACCCCAAGACGGAGCGATTAACATTACTGAAAAGGCAACACCTAAATTTTGTGCCCAGTCAGGTAAAGCTGTATATAATAAATGGTGAGGTCCTGCCCAGATGTAAATAAATATCAATGACCAAAAGTGAACAATAGAAAGTTTATAAGAATAAACAGGTCTGTTTGCTGCCTTCGGAATAAAATAATACATTAAACCTAAGAAAGGTGTGGTTAAGAAAAACGCCACCGCATTATGTCCGTACCACCATTGTACCAAAGCATCTTGAACTCCAGCATAAGCAGAATAACTTTTTAATGCACTTACAGGAAGCTCCATACTATTAAAAATATGAAGTACTGCTACTGTAACAAACGTAGCTAAATAAAACCAAATAGCTACATAAATGTGACGCTGTCTTCTTTTAATAATAGTTCCAATTAAGTTAGCTCCAAATACTACCCAAATTAATGCTATGGCAATATCAATAGGCCATTCTAACTCTGCATATTCTTTAGAAGTTGTATAACCTAAAGGAAGTGTTAATGCAGCAGAAACAATGATTAACTGCCAACCCCAAAAGTTAATTTTACTTAATAAATCACTAAACATTCTAGCCTTTAATAATCGTTGTATCGAATAATATACTCCAGCAAAAATGGCATTACCAACAAAGGCAAAAATTACTGCATTAGTATGCAAGGGGCGTAATCTACCGAAACTCAGCCAGGAAATTCCGTCAGTATAGTTTGGAAACATAAACATAAAAGCTAACATAAGCCCTACGAGCATCCCTACAACACCCCAAAGTAGTGTTGCATAAATAAAATTCTTTACGATTTTATTATCGTAATAAAATTGTTGTACTTCCATAATTAATTTTGATTTTTAATGTTGGTTGTTTTTGTTTGCTTAGTTTTTTTTACTAATTCGTCTTCAAAAAGCATTCGGATAGAAGGCGTATAAACATCATCATATTGCCCTTTTCTTACAGAAATAATAAAAGCAATAAAGAAGCCAACTGCTACAAAAACACTCACTGCGAGTAGCATGTATATTATACTCATACCTACCTGAATTAAAAAAACAAATATAGTTTCCCTCAAATATACAAAATATGACAAATATCAGTTTATTTAGTTTTTCTTAACATACTACCTACATAAGCTGTTGCTACGGTTGTAAAAATTACAATACTTATCGAACTTAGAGGCATTAAAATTGCTGCAATTACAGGCATTAAATTTCCAGAAACAGCGAAATAAAGTCCTGTAATGTTGTATAAAAATGAAAAAACAAAACTCCACTTTATTATTTTTAATGATTTTTTTGAAGCGGAAACATATTCGGGAAATTCTGAAAATTGAGTAGCATCCAAAATCCCATCGCAAGCTGGCGAAAACACATTTATATTTTCTGAAACCACAATCCCAACATCGCTTTGTGCTAATGCTCCTGCATCGTTCAAGCCATCGCCAATCATCATTACCTGTTCTCCATTTTCTTGAAGCTGCTTTATATAATCTAATTTTTGCTGCGGATTTTGCTGAAATAATAGTGACGTATTTTCTGGCAGTATCGCCTCCAAACGTTTTCGTTCTCCTTCATTATCTCCCGAAAGTATCGCTAATTTAGTATGTTTCTGTAGGGCTTCAAAAACTTGATTCAATCCTTTACGGTAACTGTTTTGAAAAACATATTTTCCTTTAAATTCTCGGTTAATTTGAAGGTATATAGAGGTTTGAAAAGTTTTTGTTTCTTCTGTAAATTCAATAAATTTTGCTGAACCTACTTTTATAGAATCGCCCTCAATATCTGCCTGAATTCCTTCTCCTAAAACTTCTTTAAAATGGTCAAATTTAATAATTTCTCTTTCAGAAAGGGTATCGTACAATTGTCTGCTAAGAGGGTGATTTGAAGCTCTAAGAATGTTATACAACAACACTTCTTCTTTGTTTAAAAGGGATTTCCCTTCATAAAAAACCGTGCTTTTTTTATTGGAAGTTATCGTACCCGTTTTATCGAAAATCACGGTGGTTATTTTTGCCATACGTTCAATAACATTGGCATTTTTTAGGTAAAATTTTTGCTGACCGAAAATCCGAAGCATATTCCCCAAAGTAAAAGGAGATGCAAGGGCAATTGCACAAGGGCAAGCAATAATTAACACCGCCGTAAAAACATTGAGGGCTTTTGAAGGGTCGTGATATAACCAAAAAGCGGTCGATGTAAAAGCAATAATCAACACCACAATGGTAAAACGTTGGCTAATTTTATCTATTAAACTCTGAAAAACAGCCACCTTATCCTCCTGAAAAGCATCGTTGCTCCAAAGCTGAGTTAAGTAACTTTGCTCTACCGATTTTAAGGCTTCAATTTCGATAATTCCCGACTGCTGTTTTCCCCCTGCAAATAATTTATCGCCCGATATTTTTTGAATAGCTTCTGCTTCTCCCGTTACAAAACTGTAATCGATCAAGGCATTTCCGTTGATTAATATTCCGTCCACAGGAATCAATTCACCGTTTCTAATTAATAACCGATCACCTTGTTTTATCTCGTAAACTTGTACGGTTTCTTCTTTCTTATCTTGATTAATTCGGGTAACCGCAATGGGAAAATATGACTTGTAATCTCGTTCAAAAGATAAAAACGAATAGGTTCGTTGCTGAAAATATTTTCCGATTAAAAGGAAGAAAATCAAACCTGTAAGACTATCGAAAAAACCAGTGCCAATGTCCAATACTATTTCTGAAACACTTCGGATAAATAATACTGAAATCCCCAAAGCAATAGGTACATCAATATTTAAAATTTTTGAACGCAATCCTTTAAAAGCCGAAACAAAATAATCCCATCCCGAATAAAAAACAACGGGTAAAGAAAAAGCGAACATCAACCAACGAAAGACATATTTATATTTTTCAATCCAGAAACCATCCACTTGAAAATATTCAGGAAACGATAAAAACATAATATTTCCAAAAGCAAAACCTGCTACTCCTAATTTGTAAATAAGTTGTCGGTCAATTGCTTTTTTTCCTGAAGTATAATCTTCTAACGAGATATAAGGTTCGTAACCAATGGAACTTAGTAAAAGGACTAATTTTTTTAGAGAAATCTCTTCAGATTTAAACGTAATTCTTACGGTCTTCTTCGGAAAATTAACTTGAGAGGCTGTTACTGATGTTTGTAATTTGTTTAAGTTTTCCAAGACCCAAATACACGAACTACAGTGCATAGTTGGAATATACAAAGAAATTATTTGATGCTTCCCATCATCAAATTCTAATAGCTTTTTAGCAATATCTTCATTTTCTAAAAAGTCGTATTTGCCAGAAACTTCGTTGGGTGTAGAACCAGGAGTAGCTTGAAAATCGTAATAACAGGTTAAATCGTTTTCAGAAAAGATTTCATAAACCGTTTTACAGCCATTACAGCAGAACGATTTTTCGTCTGTAACAATCTCATTTTCATTGCATATCTCCCCACAATGATAACATGGAACTTCCTCTTTTTTTGTACTCATACCTCTAACTTGCAAAAGTTGAAATTAAGCTAATATTTATATATGACAAATATCAGTTATCTATTTTTTTTGTATTATTTTTGTTTTTATGAGCAACAAGTGTGAGAAATGTATTGTTAAAAAATTTACGGGACTACAAACCCTTTCCAGCGAACAGTTAAAGTGTATTTCTGACGGAAAAGTAACTCGATCTTTTAAAAAAGGAGATGTTATATTTGACGAAGGAGACCACTTAAAAGGCATTTATTGTGTGCGTTACGGAATTGCAAAACTTTCAAAACTCAGCACCAACGGAAAAG
Organism: Flavobacteriaceae bacterium; assembly: GCA_027080135.1. Taxonomy (GTDB): domain Bacteria; phylum Bacteroidota; class Bacteroidia; order Flavobacteriales; family Flavobacteriaceae; genus Marifrigoribacter. Next base: position 18,262 of record JALWUJ010000049.1, read on the forward strand.
ACCAAATCATCAAATTTGTTAGTAATGGTGAAGTTTTAGGACAACGTTCTGTTATTGCTCAAGAGCCTGCCAATCTTCGTGCTGTGGCGGTAAACGATATGGATTCTTGTTTTATTCCGAAAAATATAATTCTTGAAAATTTACAAAACAATGCTAGTTTTACATTAGAATTGCTTCAGAATTTAGCTCACGAATTAAAGGAAGCAGATGATGTTATTGTAAATATTTCGCAAAAACCCGTTAAAAATCGCATTGCTGAAACCTTAATTCATCTAGAAGATAGTTTTGGCGTAGATCACGATGGCTTTATGATTATTCAACTTTCTCGGGAAGATATTTCGAATATTGTAGGGACTGCTACTGAATCTTGTATTCGTATGCTTTCTGAATTAAAGAAAGAAAAACTTATTGAAACTTCTGGGAAACGTATTAAAATTATCAATCGAAATACGCTTCAAAAATTAGGTGAAGGGATTCAGCATTAGCCCTTTTAGGAATATTTTTATACCATTAAATAATAAAACATTAACCGCAAAGCTCACAAAGATTTTACGCAAAGTGCACTAAGTCATTTTTCTTAATTTCTTAACGGTTAATCTTTAATCGTAAATCTTCATTTTTATATCAAAAAGCTATTTAGTTTCATAAAACAAAAATAATATCCTATCTTTAAGCATACTATTTTCTTATGCTTGAAAACAAACTCATATCCAAGAAAAAGCCTGCTTTTCCTATCTCTAAGGAACTAGAAGATTACCTTACAAAAAACGGTCGTTACACCAAAATACCAATTCATTACGACGATTTGCTTCGGTTTCAAGGCTCGGTTCCTATTTTAGATAAATACGAAAAAGATACGCTTTGGCTCAGTACTTATTTTGCCGATTATGAACGGGAAGAAATCGACCTCAACTTAAAAAAAATATATACCATTCTTCATGCCGACGGAAGTGATGATGCACTCCCTTATTTAACCGTGGATAGTATAGATTTTTGCACTTTTGGAAATACCAAACCCTTCCGAATAAAAGTGAGGAATATCCTTAATGACAATTACACCTATTTCTACTTAAAAAAAGCAGATGCATCGAGAGTTTATGGGTTGGAATTGGAGCATCTTTTATCACCAAATCACATTGATTTTTTAGTAAATTTTGACACTCTAATTGAAGAACATATTTCTGGAATTCCAGGAGATGTTTTTATTGAACATAATCTGAAAGATTGTTCCATTCAAGACAGAAGAGCTATTTCAAAAGAGTTTGTAAAGTTTAACGAACGCTGTTTTGTTCGACTCTTGGGCGATATGCGTGCTTATAATTATGTGATGGTTTTAACCCACGATTTTGATCGCATTCAATACCGAATTAGAGCCATCGATTTTGATCAACAATCCTTTGAAGGAAACATAAAAGTGTATAAACCTCAGTTTTTAAAAGAGAACAATACTTTTGTTGAAATGTCTTTAGAATTACTTCAGCAAGGATCTATTGAACAATACAAAAACGAAGAACGTTCTCTGTTAGCTAAAAGAGCGATTAGTAGTCAATATCGCTTAAAACATTTATTGGAATGTATGAAAGTGGATACTATTTCTACTTCAGAAAAAATAGAAGAATTAAGGGGAGAATTATACAAATTAACCCACGATGTAAATTTTAAAAAATCGAATAATATGGGCGACATACTACAAAGTGCCTTGGATTTTATTATTAGAAATTACCGAACGGAGAACCCTTATATTATTGATTAGAAATAAGTTTCAACTACAATAAAACCTACAAAAAAACATTAATTAATAAGACATCTTATTTTATAAAAACCATGAAGCAAGAAAACATCAAATCGCTTTCAAACAATTTTGAAGATCATTCACAAACTACTGAAAATAACATTGAGTTTTGGTTTGCTAGAGACATTCAACACCTACTTGGGTATTCTGAATGGAGAAACTTTCAGAGGGTAATTATAAAAGCAAAAATCTCTTGTGAATCAACTAAAAATAACGTTTTAGACCATTTTGTTGACGTTAACAAAATGGTAAAACTTGGATCTGGAAGTGAGCGTGAGATTGAGGATATTATGCTTACAAGATATGCCTGTTATTTAATTGCTCAAAATGGGGATCCTAGAAAAGAACAAATTGCATTTGCACAAAATTATTTTGCCATTCAAACAAGAAAAATTGAAATAATTGAAAAGCGAATTAAAGATTGGGAAAGATTACAAGCAAGGCAAAAATTAACACATTCAGAAAAAGAACTATCTGAATTAATTTACGAACAAACTGGAAGTGATAGAAATTTTGGGTTAATAAGAAGTAAGGGAGATTAAGCATTATTTAGTAGAACCACACAACAAATGAAAAACAAATTAGGTATTCCAAAAGGTCGAGCTCTTGCAGATTTTCTTCCTACGATTACTATAAAAGCAAAAGATTTTGCCACTGAAATTACTGTTTATAATACAAAAGAAAAAGGTCTTAAATCTGAAAGACAAATTTCAGCAGAACACATTACAAATAATCGTGGTGTCAGAAATATTTTACTTAAAAGAGGAATTAAACCCGAAGAGTTAGCTGCTGAGGAAGACATTAAAAAGTTAGAACGAAGAGTAAATTCAGAACCAAAAAAACTTGAAAAGAATCCTGACAAACTGAATTAAATATATATTATATTAATAGGAATTACTATGAAAATAAAAAAAATCCTAGTCGCCAATAGAGGTGAAATCGCCATTAGAGTTTTACGTGCCTGTACCGAAATTAACGTAAAAACCGTTGCTATTTTTACTTATGAAGATCGCTATTCGCAACACCGCTATAAAGCAGATGAGTCCTACCAAATCGGTAAAAACAATCAGCCTTTAAAACCTTATTTGGACATTGAAGAAATTATAGGGTTGGCAAAAGAAAAAAATGTAGATGCCATTCATCCTGGTTATGGTTTCCTTTCTGAAAACTCAACTTTTGCAAGACGTTGTGCCGAAAACGGAATTATTTTTATAGGTCCAGATCCAGAAGTAATGGATGCTTTAGGAGATAAAATTACTGCAAAAAAGAACGCTATTAATTGTGGAGTTCCTGTAATTGAAGGCAACAAAAAGAAACTGACTTCCTTAAAAGTTGCCCTTTCTGAAGCTTCAGAAATTGGATATCCTTTAATGTTAAAAGCAGCTTCTGGTGGTGGCGGAAGAGGAATGCGAATTGTTCGTAATTCTGAAGATCTTGAGAAACATTTTGATTCCGCTAAAAACGAATCGTTAAATGCTTTTGGTGACGACACTATGTTTTTAGAAAAATATGTGGAAGATCCTAAACATATAGAAGTTCAGATTGTGGCAGATAACCACGGTACGATTCGTCATTTACACGAACGGGATTGTTCGGTGCAACGTCGTCATCAAAAAGTGGTGGAAGTTGCTCCTTCTTTTAATGTTTCAAAAAATGTAGTTCAGCAATTATACAAACACGCCTTGGCAATTGCCAAACAGGTAAATTACAACAATATAGGAACGGTAGAATTTCTAGTAGATAAAGAGGATAAGGTCTATTTTATTGAAGTAAATCCACGTATTCAGGTAGAACATACCGTTACCGAAATGGTGACAGGAATCGATTTGGTAAAAACACAAATTTTCGTTGCTGGTGGTTATAAATTATCTGACAAACAAATAAAAATATTCGAGCAAGAAAGTATTGCTACCTACGGTTTTGCCTTGCAATGCAGACTTACCACCGAAGATCCAGAAAATAATTTCACTCCCGATTATGGAACCATTAATACCTATCGTTCTGCTTCAGGAATGGGAATTCGTTTGGATGCCGGAAGTATTTATCAAGGTTATAAGGTAAGTCCATTTTTCGATTCGATGTTGGTAAAAGTTTCCGCTCACGGAAGGACTTTGGACGGAGCGGTTCGGAAAATGGTTCGGGCTTTAAAAGAGTTTAGAGTTCGAGGTGTAAGAACAAATATTCATTTTCTTCAGAATGTGATTCAACATCCCGAATTTAAAGACGGAAAAACAACCGTAAATTTTATTCAGAATACTCCTTCCCTATTTAAAATTAAACTTTCACAAGATCGGACTTCAAAAATGCTTCATTATTTAGGCGAAGTGATTGTTAACGGTAATCCAGATGTGAAGTTAATTGATGACTCGAAAGTTTTCAGAAATGCAAAAATTCCTGCTTTCGATCATTTTGCAGAATTCCCAAAAGGAACCAAAGATTTATTGACAGAATTAGGTCCCGATAAATTTAGCCAATGGCTTCGGAAAGAAAAGAAAATACATTATACAGACACTACTATTCGTGATGCACATCAATCGCTTTTGGCAACCCGAATGCGAACCTATGACATGCTGAAAGTTGCGGAGAGTTTTGCTAAAAACCATTCCAATACTTTTAGTATCGAAATGTGGGGCGGTGCTACATTTGATGTTTGCTTGCGGTTTTTACAAGAAAGTCCTTGGTCGCGATTGCGAGAACTTCGGAAAGCGATGCCAAACATATTGTTTCAAATGTTATTAAGGGGTTCCAATGCCGTTGGTTACAAAGCATATCCTGATAATTTAGTAGAGAAATTCGTAGATAAATCTTGGGAAAACGGAATTGATATTTTTAGAATTTTCGATTCCTTAAACTGGGTAAAAGCAATGGAACCTAGTATTAAATATGTAAGAAATACCAACGGTGCTTTGGCGGAGGCTGCCATTAGTTATACGGGTGATATTTTGGACACTTCGCAACCCAAATACAACCTCAACTACTACACACAACTCGCAAAAGATTTGGAAAATGCAGGAGCTCATATCATTGCTTTAAAAGATATGGCGGGATTATTAACTCCCTATGCTGCAACTGAGTTAATCGGTGCTTTAAAGGACACCGTAAAACTTCCAATTCATTTACATACACACGATACTTCATCGCTACAATCTGCTACTTATTTAAAAGCAATTGAAGCTGATGTAGATGTGATTGATGTGGCTTTGGGAGGCTTGTCTGGGCTGACTTCTCAACCCAATTTCAATTCGATTGTTGAAATGATGAAGTACCACAAACGAGCTCAAGAGTTTGATATGACTAAATTGAATCAGTTTTCCAATTACTGGGAAGACATTCGCGAGTATTATTATCCGTTTGAGTCAGGTTTAAAATCTGGAACTGCGGAAGTTTATCAACACGAAATTCCGGGTGGACAGTATTCCAATTTGAGACCACAAGCCATTGCTTTAGGAATTGGAGATCGCTTTGATGAAGTAAAGAAAATGTATGAACAAGTAAATACCATGTTTGGGAATTTGGTTAAAGTAACCCCATCTTCAAAAGTGGTAGGTGATATGGCAATTTTTATGGTCACCAATAATCTAACTCCGAAAGATGTGATGGAAAACGGAGAAGAAATTTCGTTTCCAGATTCGGTAATCGATTTCTTTAAAGGTGATTTGGGTCAACCCGTTGGTGGTTTTCCGAAAAAACTTCAGAAGATTATTTTAAAAAATCAGAAACCTTATAAAAACCGACCCAATGCTCATTTAGAGCCTATAGATTTTGATGTTGCTTTTGAAGCCTTCAAAAAGAAATACCAAAAAGGATTTACTAGAGCCATTGAAATGGAAGATTTTCTTTCCTATACTTTGTATCCAAGAGTGTTTGACCAAGCTCACGAAAATTATAAAAAGTTCGGAAATTTAGCGGTGCTCCCTACTATCAATTTCTTCTACGGAATGAAAATTCAGGAAGAATCTTTAATAGAATTAGAGCCTGGAAAAGTAATTATTGTAAAATTACTTTCGGTGAGCAATGCCAATGAAGAAGGAATACGAACAGTGTTCTTTAAAATTAATGGCGAAAACCGTATGGTAGAAGTTCAAGATAAATCCTTAAACATTATCAAGGTAGAAAATGCTAAAGCAGATGTTGAAAACCCGAATGAGATTGGTGCTCCTTTACAAGGTTCACTTTATAAAGTTTTGGTAAAAAAAGGGCAAGAAGTTAAAGAAAATGACCCTTTATTTATCATTGAAGCGATGAAAATGGAAACCACCGTTACAGCTCATCATGCTGGAAAAGTAAAATCGATTACTTTAAAAGCGGGCGAAATGGTGATGCAGGATGATTTGGTTTTGAGTGTGGAGTAATAATTAAAAGAAAAATTTTATAATAAAAAAAGGGCATCAAATTATGATGCCCTTTTTTTATTTGATGAAAGGAACAATTACATTCCGACCAATTTCATTGCTTTATTTAATAATTCAGGATTACTAGAAATATAATCAATAGCAGCAGTAGATAATTTTTTATCTCCTAAAATTGCTTTCATAATTCCTTTGTTTGACCCTTTGTTAGATTTAGCTAATTTTGTAACAGCATCTTTAGTTTCACTATTATTGCTTAAATATTTAATGGTCTCTTTTTGAAGACCTTCATCTTTCATTAAAGCTTCAGAAATTTGTTTGTCCATTTTAGGGTTTTGTTTTGCTACTTCTTTCTTTGTCATTTTTGAAACAGAAGAACCAGAAAGAGTTTGTGCAGAAACTGCAGTTGTAAATGCTATAGCAAATACAAGAAATAGAAATTTTTTCATATTTATATTATTAATAATTATTAGGTTATAAAT
>JALWUJ010000050.1 GCA_027080135.1 Flavobacteriaceae bacterium
AATATATACTTTTCAATATTGGATTTATGCTTATAAGTACATTTATTATCTTCTATAGCATTTTCTCTAGTTCAAAAAATACAGTTGTTTTTAGGGAAATGAAAAATATTCCAACCAATTTATCCAACCAATTTTTAATCATTAGCATAATCATTTATATAATTATTTTTACTGGTATTATTTTACTCATCTACAGATTGATTTACGGAATTTTATTAAGACGTTTAAAGAAAAACTATAAAGAATTAGAACAGTTAAACAAGTAAATACTATCTTTGCAAAAGATTTAATAAATTAGGTCTCGACTGCGCTCGACCAGACATTTCGTTTTGTCTCCTCGAGCATTATCGAGTTTAAAATATATTTTAAACGAAGATACTTTGCAAAGCAAAACGAGAGGTTTTTAAAAATAAAAAGATAGAAAATGGATAACGGAATCTACGCAAAATTCAACACCTCAAAAGGTGAAATACTAGTAAAATTAGAACACGAAAAAACTCCTGGAACAGTTGGTAACTTTGTTGCATTGGCCGAAGGAAATCTTGAAAACAGTGCAAAACCACAAGGAACACCTTATTATGATGGATTAAAATTCCACAGAGTCATTCCCGATTTTATGATTCAAGGAGGATGCCCTCAAGGTAGCGGAGCAGGAAATCCTGGATATAAATTTGACGACGAATTTCATCCAGAATTAAAACATGACCAACCTGGAGTTTTATCAATGGCAAATGCAGGTCCTGAAACAAACGGTAGCCAGTTTTTCATTACACACACTGCCACTCCATGGCTAGATAACAAACACACTGTTTTTGGAAAAGTTGTAAAAGGACAAGATATTGTTGACGCTATTGAACAAGGTGATACTATCGATTCTTTAGAAATTATTAGAGTTGGTGAGGATGCTGAAAAATTTAACGCCATTGAGGCTTTTAGAACTTTTGAAGGCTCACGCGAAAAAAGAATTGCAGAAGCCAAAAAAGAACAAGAAGCAATTTTAGAAGGTGCAGCAGCAGGATTTGATAAAACGGATAGTGGACTACGCTATAAAATCCTTCAAAATGGAAATGGAAAGCAAGCAAACAAAGGAGATAAAGTTTCTGTACACTACAAAGGGCAGTTACTAGACGGAACCGTATTTGACTCATCGTATAAAAGAAAACAACCAATCGACTTTAATGTTGGTGTAGGTCAAGTAATTGCTGGTTGGGACGAAGGAATTCAACTACTAAGAGTTGGTGATAAAGCACGTTTTGTAATTCCATCTGATTTAGCCTACGGAAGTCAAGGTGCTGGAGGCATTATTCCTCCTGATGCTCCTTTAATTTTTGATGTAGAGTTAATGGATGTGAAATAAAATCCCATCTTAATCTTCCCAAAGGGAAGAAATACAAATCCCATCTTAATCTTCCCAAAGGGAAGAAATTTAAATCCCATCTTAATCTTCCCAAAGGGAAGAAATATAAATCCCATCTTAATCTTCCCAAAGGGAAGAAATTTAAAACATGTAACAAAATATTTTCTAAAGCGTCTCATATATATGAGGCGTTTTTTTATGCTTATTTTTTAGTAAATTTGAATCTATCAATTTTTAGCCAAATGAAACCAAACCATTTTATACTTTTAATTTTCACAACACTCGCTATAAGTTGCGCTACAAATACTATTACTCCTGAATTTAT
>JALWUJ010000051.1 GCA_027080135.1 Flavobacteriaceae bacterium
ATATATGTTTGCCGGGTTCCAGCGGAAGATAATACGATGGCGATGTGGGCAGCGGGCCGTACCATTGCACATGCATATAAATGGACCATTTACCGCCACCTTCCGGCGTATCATTGGAAAAAGCAACTTCGGAACTATCCTGAACATACCAGTCTTTTAAGGACGGCTGTCCATCTTCTTCAAAGGATGGGTTCTTTATTAAATTCGGCGTATAACTGGAATCCACACTGAAATGCAGTTTATGGCAAGCGGAAAAAAACAAAAAACCGGCGGTGATGAAAATTAAAAAATAATGATTGGCCTTCATGATGCACTCCTTTCAAAACAGGAAACGGGTATTTTGAAAAAATCAGCCTGTGGGCAGGGGCTGTTATGGCAACGCTGCACAAATCCTCATGTTCCGGGATAGGCGGTTTGGACAGTTTAGTCTTTGGGAAAAAGTATATTTTTTGCAGTTGTAAATTATAATACATATAATTTATATCTTTTAATTAAAAACCCTCAAAATAACATTTAAAGATCGAGCAAATCCTTCAAGACCACCAAAAAGAGTAGCAGCTGAGATATTTGAATTTGATAAAAAACGCATTATCTCACTATGGCTGTTTTTTTTTAAAATAATTTTCCAGACAGTGGCAAGTGCAGTTTGATTCAATTCTTCTCTAGTTTTAATTTCTTTATAAAAATTAAACGTGGTTTCTTTCGTTTCATATAATTGTTCGCCTAATTGTTCACTTAATTGCTCACTAAAAGATTTTGAAATAGTTTTAGGAATTAAAAATCTTCCTTTCTGAATTGAAAGACGTTTATTTTGGCGAAAAGGATCTGCTAATAGTATTCCTTTTCCTTCTTCTATTTCTTTAAATGATTTAGGAAAATTATTTTCTGATCCAAAACACCCTTTATTAAATGCCCAAACAACACTATCGTCTTTAGAGTCTTCAATTGCAAAAAATGTTGCAATTAACATTGACTCTGTAACATCTAACATTCGGGTAGGAGCACCGTAATGTTGAAGAAGAGCCATCCATTCCAAACATTCACTAAATTTAGGTGGTGTATTAATATAATGATGTGCCCTTCTCTGAAATTCTTGGATAATTTTTTGTTCCCTCTCATATAAAAATTTTCTTTCGATACACCATTTTTCAGCTGCACGTTCAATTGTTGTTTTAAATTCCCATGATAAAGAAGCATGACCACGAAAGACAAAAGCCCCTCTAAGTCTTTCTCCAATATCTACTAGTGTTTCTACCGAATCTACTACAATTGTATATTTCAATTATTAAATCCCGATATATTTCTACCGATTTTTAATTACAATAAAATTTCATTGTAATTAAGCATCAATATAAACACTAACCGTTGCAGTATCAAACACAAAACGTAATCAATTGTAATTTAACAACCGTTATTTTTAGCCAAATGAAACGGTATGTCAAAAGATACCTTTAGCTTCTCTCCGTAATGTTTTCCCTGTAAAAATCCGGGAGAAATACCATAAAAGTGCTTGAATCCATTCCAATAATTTAATACACTGCACATTCTGTTACGGCAACACCAAACACCATCCATCCAAAAGCATAGAATAAAGCAAAATGGTTGTAAACCTGGCCATCCAAAGCATACGCAAGTTAAATGACGAACAAACGGGATTGCTGCATTATTTAAAATC
>JALWUJ010000052.1 GCA_027080135.1 Flavobacteriaceae bacterium
CCCGCCTTTTTGCAGGCCTCCACCAGCAACGGGCTTTCCGACAAAAAACCGTATCCGGGGTGCAGCGCATCACAACCCGACTCCCGGGCAACGGAAATAATTTTTTCCACATTCAGGTAAGTGTCGCTCAGCTCCTCTTTGCCGATGCACCAGGCCTCATCGGCCTGCTGTACGTGCAACGCATTTTCGTCCGCTTCGGAATAAACGGCCACCACGGGTATCCCCAGTTTTTTTGCCGAACGCATAACCCGCACGGCAATTTCGCCCCGGTTAGCCACCAATATTTTTTTAAATAATTTCATATAAATCAGTTACTTTCCTTTAAAAGTGATTAAAATTTACCGGTACAGAAAAATACAAAATCTTGTTCGTCAGGAAATAAATATCGGTGAGTATAAGCGGAGTGCCGGTTTATGAAACACTTATTTTTCAACTTACACCAAATTATATTTATAGTTAAATTATTCATATTTAGCACTTAAGCCCGCATTACACTTATACATTGTTAGCGGTAGGCACTTCTATTATTCAATAGCATTTTTAATTTGTTCACTTTCAAAAAATAGATACATCTCACAAATTGCACGTTCAATTTCTTCAAGACTTTCTCTTTTTGTCTTTAGAGAGTTTTGTAGTGCAGTAGATAATTTCGGTTTTAATTTTAGATAAATATCATTGTTTTGTTTTGTAAAGTACTTTTGTGTTTTTCTATAATCATTAAGGTGTTTTTTTAGTTGTTTTTCTGCCTCTTTGCATTTAGGAAAATATCTTGCCGTTTGCTCGAAATGAAGAACAAACCAAAATTCTAAACACGGATTATTGAAAATTGTTATTATGTTTTTTAACTTTTCTTTTTCAAACTCTTTTAAAAATTCTTTCAGTTCAGCAATTTTTGATTCTGCAATTACAACATCTAAATCTATAATCCAAAATACTTTTGTGTAGTCTTCTGATAACTCGCATACTTTCTCATACTGGTCAGAAAATGCCTTTTTTTGTGGAATCTTTGGTTCAATATTTACTTGTAAAGAAGGCTCATTTCTTTTCAGCATTTGAAAATACCAGATTTCTGTTTCGCCATCAACAATAATGGCATATGTCTCTTTTTTAGGTGATAAATATTTATGTTTTCTCCTCATTTCTAACCTAAATCTAAATAATAATCACCAACATTGGGAATACCTCCAAGTTTACCACTTTTGTATGCGTTAAGCCTATTAGTCGTATCACGGATTACCGAGGTATCAAAATCTGCAAAAGAGTATAATTCTGTTTCAGCATTCTTTGTTTTGTCTGTTATCCAAATGGCATCATCTCTAATAATATCTTTATCATTTAATATTTCTCTATTATGGGTAGTTGCTATAATTTGAGAACCTTTTGAATTAGCCAAAAAAGAAAGTAAAAAATGAAGATATAAATCTGGATGTAATGATGCTTCTAGTTCGTCAATTGGGAAAGCCGTTGCCTTTTTAAGCAATAAACTCAAAAGACCGGCAAAGCCGTAATATCGCTTTGTTCCCTGCGATTCTAAGGCAAATGGTAAACTATATTTATTTCCATCAACAAAATGTTCAAATTCTAATTTAAGTGCAGTTATTTTCTTTTTTAATTTTATTTTTTTTAATTCTTTTTCAGGAATCTCAGAAGATTTTTCTAACAATTCAAG
>JALWUJ010000053.1:0-59407 GCA_027080135.1 Flavobacteriaceae bacterium
CAAAATAGCTGTTTCAATTTTTTTATTTGTAATCTTATTAAGCTGTAAAAACGAAGTTTCAATTGCCCTAACTTCTGAAAATTTTTCTGAAGAATATAAAGGAACTTGCCAAGAAGAAAATTGTGCAAAAGTTACTATCGACTTTGTAAAAATAAATGGAGTAAAAGAAGTTGCCGATAAAATTAACTTCACGATTGGAAGTGCAATGATTTATTTTTTAAATACAGATACTCAAAAAGATATTAAAGTTGCCACCGTTGCCGAAGCTGCAAATCTTTTTATTAATGGATACGAAAACGACAAAAAACAATTTCCAGATTTAGGTCCTTATGAAGCAGAATTATCGGTGAGTACTTCTTTAATTTCTTCTAAAATTATTTCAATAAAAACTCAATTTTACAACTATACAGGAGGAGCACACGGAAACACTCAGCTTGGTTTTTTAAATTTTGATCCTATTACAGGTAACGTAAAAACTCTTAATTCTTTAATTAAAAACAAAAAAGAATTTACCGATTTTGTAGAAACTATTTTTAGAGAAAAATACCATATATCAAAAGACGAAAGCATTAATTCTACAGGGTTTTGGTTTGATAAAGAAAAATTTCGCTTGTCAGAAATTATAGGATTTTCAGAAAATAAAGTCATTATTATTTACAATCAATACGATATTGCAAGTTATGCCGATGGTCCCATTGAGATTGAAATTCCGATGGAGAAAGCCAAACCTTATTTAGCTTTTTAAAGATTTTTCTTCATAGCTAAAATATAACCCAAGTGAATTCCTTCGTGAAAATTGTTAAATTCTAAGGCTTCCTCTATGGTAGATAAAACCGATTTCGTGGATACTGTATATTCTGTAAAGGTTTTAAACAATCCCGCTTTATAATCTTTTTGGGTTTGCTCAAGAGTAGTGAATAACTGACTTTTTAATAATTCAACATCTTCTTTTGTTGCGTTTACTTCAGCTTTGCTTCCTTTTCTAAAAGCTTCTATTTCTTCTTTTGAAATTAAAGCTGGTAATCCAGATAAAGTATAAGTAAGCAATTGTTGTGTAATCACCACGTGTTTTATGTTCCAAAAAATAGTGTTATTAAACCCTTCAGGCTTTTTGTTTAGTTGTTCTAAAGGGAAAGTTTCAAGAAAGGTTTTATAAATTGCTCGTGTTTTTAATGTAATATCGAAAGTGTAATCCATCTTTTTAATTTTGAAATAAAAGTAATGTATTTCAATCTGAAATTGATTAATTTGTAAAAACAATTTAAGATTCTTTCTTGCACAATTTTACTATGAAAAAAATATTCTACCTCTCCACTTGCGATACAAACAAACGAATTTTAAAAGAACTCAACCTTTCTTCAGAATTTGAAAAACAAGACATTAAAAAAAATCTTATTTCTGAAAGTGAATTAGAAGAAATGTACCAGTTTACAAGGTCTTATGAAGCATTGATTAACAAAAGAGCTAAACTTTATTCGGAACGAGGACTGAAAAACAAAACCCTTCAGGAAGAAGATTATAAATTATTATTACTCGAGCATTACACTTTTTTAAAACGTCCAGTACTCATAAATGAGGATGAAATTTTTGTAGGAAACAGCAAAAGTGTAATCGCTTTGGCAAAACAATCACTCAAATAAATAATTATCGTTATTTTTGATTGGACTTTAAACCCGTTTATGAATAAAATTTTATTCTTACTTATTTTTTTAATTGGCTTTGTAGGAATTGCTCAAAAAGATTCTTTGAGACTTAAAAACAACGATATTATTGTCGGTGAATTAAAATCGATGGTAAACGGTATTATTACTATGAAAACTTCTTATAGTGATAAAGATTTTAAAATTGAATACATCAATGTAAAGGAAATGTATTTAGACCAAACTTTCTTAATAAATTTGGTAAGTAAAAACCATTATTTAGGAAAAGTAAAATCGGTTTCTCCCGGAATTGTCGAAATAAATGTGCCTAACAGCATTACCTTCGAAACAAAAATTGAAAACATTGTCCAATTAAAAGCAATCGACACTAAATTTTGGAGCCGATTTAAAGGGTACATAGACCTTGGTTTCAATTTAACAAAAGCGAATAATTTTAATCAGTTTTCTGTAGGAAGTGGATTGACTTACGAAAGCGAAATTTGGAATTTTAGGGTTGCATACAGCTCTTTAATTACCAATCAGGACAATGTAGATGAAATAAAAAGGGTTGAATGGAACATTAATGCTGAACGGTTTGTTGTAAAGGAATGGTTTGCGATTGTTGATGTTTCATTCCTTTCAAACACAGAACAAGCACTAAAAGGTAGGGTAAGTACCCTTGGTGGTTTTGGAAAATATGTTATTCGAACAAACAGATTATTTCTTGGTGCTCGAATTGGGGTAAATTATAATATCGAAACCTATTTTGACGAAACTTTAGATAAAAACTCTACAGAAGCCAATATCGCTGCCAATTTTAATATGTTTGAATTTGGTGATTTTAATCTAACAACAGATTTTACTGCCTATCCAAGTTTGTCGGAAAGCGGGCGTTTTCGTTTGGATTATAACTTAAAATTAAAATACGATTTACCGTGGGATTTCTATGTAAAAATAGACTTTACCGTTAATTACGATAACCAACCTGCGGTAGTAGGTAACGACTTCGATTATATTTTTAATAGTGGTTTTGGATGGGAATTAAAGTAATATTTTTATGAATCCCAGAGCACTCGCCCTTTTAGCAGCAACTACAGCAGCAGCCATTTATGGAGTAAATCACACCATCGCAAAAAACTTAATGCCAACCGTTATTGAACCTTTTGGCTTTATTCTTTTACGAATTAGTGGAGCTGTTGTCCTTTTTTGGCTAGTGAGTTTATTTTATCCTTCCGAAAAAATTGAACGTAGCGATTGGATGCGGATTCTTGCCTGTGCATTGTTTGGAATGTCTATTAATATGCTTGCCTTTTTTAAAGGCCTTAGCTTGTCAACTCCTATAAACAGTTCGGTTGTTATAACCATGGTTCCTGTTTTGCTCTTAATTATGTCGGCTGTTTTTTTAAAAGAAAAAATTACTTGGCGAAAGTCCATCGGAATTGGTCTTGGGTTAATTGGAGCTTTATTATTAATTTTCTTCGGAATTAAAACACAACATAATGCACCAAATATTCCTCTAGGAAATGTCTTCTTTATCATCAATGCAACTTCCTATTCTATCTATCTAATTATTGTAAAACCTTTGGTTGAAAAATACAGTTCGATTACTTTGATGAAATGGTTTTTCTTATTTGCATTTATAATTAATATACCAATCGGTATAAAAGAATTTATTGCGGTAGAATGGTCACAACTTCCATTAGATATTATTTGGAAATTGACTTTTGTTGTGGTGGGAACTACCTTTTTTACCTACCTTTTTAATATTTATGCACTGAAACAATTAAAGCCATCTACCATTGGTTCGTTTATTTATTTACAACCCATTTTAGCAACTACTTTTGCTATTATTATGGGAGCAGATTCACTGACAATTATTCGCGTGGCAGCTGCTACATTAATATTTACGGGGGTATATCTTTCTACAAGAAAGCCTAAACGGGTTTAGAGTTCCTGCAAGGTTTATAAAACCTTGTAGGTATAAAACTTTCCGGTAAGGTTTTAATTAACTTTAACAAAGTTCAGAACCTTGTCAAAGTTGATTATAGGTCGCTAGGAAATTGCTTAAACTTCCGAGTGTCTTCTTTGGTCAAAATTTTAAAATCTTCGGTTTTATCTAAAGAGTTGATTACCAAAAAAAGCGATTCTGGTAAATCACGAAGTTTTCTAGTGGTTAAGTCTATCCAACCTCCCATCATAATACAACGTGCCATATTTTTTCCTTCAGCATTGTAAAAATTATGCTGAAATTCAAAATACATTCCTCCTTCAGACAAACCTTTCAATTCCAACGAAACCCGAATGGGTTCTCCCGGAAATATTTCCTTAAAATAAAACATGTGTTCGTAAAAAACCACTGGTCCAATATTGTTTTTAACCATTCCTTTTTGGTCAAACCCCTTTTCCATAAAATAGCTAAGGCGAGTATGACTCATATAGTTTATATAACTGCTATTTGCCAAATGACGATTGGCGTCCAAATCGTTCCAACGGACTTCAAAATTTTTTATATACATTTTAATTTTTTGGCAAATTTAAATTTACTTTTTGAAGAATGCATAGTAATTTCTTACTTTGCTAAAAAAATAATTATGCCCCTTATAAAAAGCGATTACAAACCCTCTTATTTTTTTAGAAACGGGCATTTTTCAACGATGTATTCGGCCAAAATAAGACCGAATATTTCTTTATTTCAGCAAAGAGAACGCATTCAATTACCCGATGGTGATTTTTTAGATTTGGACTGGACACCCTCAAAAAATCCAACAAACAAAGTGGCTATTGTGCTTCACGGATTGGAAGGAAACGCACAACGAACTTACATAAAAGGAGTTTCCAAATTATTATCTGAAAACAATTGGGACATCGCTGCAATGAATTTTAGAGGTTGTAGTGGCGAAGATAATCTTAGTTATCAATCCTATCATTCAGGAAAAACAGACGACTTGGAAAGTGTAATTAGCCATATTCTTGAAAAAGATTTGTATGCTGAATTGGTTTTAGTAGGATTTAGTTTAGGAGCCAATTTATTACTGAAATATTTAGGCGAACAAGAAACCCTTCCTCCCGAAATTAAAAAAGCCGTTGCCATTTCTGTACCTACAAGTTTACGAGGTTCTTTGGAATGTTTAATGCAACCTAACAATTGGTTGTACAGCAAGATATTTTTATACAATCTTCGGAAAAAATATAAACTTAAAATGAAACGTCACCCTAACAAAATGAACGTTTCCGATTTAAATAAAATTAAAACTTTAAAAGATTTTGATGATGTTTACACCTCGAAAGCTCACGGATTTAAAGACGCATACGATTACTACGAAAAAAACAGTAGCAATCAATTTCTTCCAAAAATTAAAATTCCTGTTTTGATTATCAATGCAAAAAACGATAGTTTTTTAAATAAAGATTGTTATCCTTTTGAAGCTTCAGAAAAATCGAAAAACCTCTTTTTAGAAACCCCATTGTATGGTGGTCATGTAGGGTTTCATCAAAGCAATCAAAACTATTATAGTGAAATTCGTACTTTAGATTTTTTAAATCCATCATAATGGAAGCTCAAGATCAATTATTTTTAGCCTTTGGATATTGCATTTTTATGCTTTTGGTATCTTTTATTTTTATGAAATTTCCACCTAAAAAAATGAATTATTTTTACGGTTATCGCACTCGAAGATCTATGGCAAACCAACAGATTTGGAGAGTAGCCAACGAGTATTCGGCTAAACTAATGGTAAAAATTACCTTGATTTCATTTGCATTACCTCCTGTGCTTTACTTTCTTTATCCACAACTCAATTTATTAATCACTATAATTATCCATACCGTTATGTTGCTTTCCACCTTATATTTTACCGAAAAGTTATTGAATAAAGATTTTGACAGGAACGGAAATCCAAAATAATTACTTCTACTACTCCCACAGTATTTTAGTACCTTTGCAGTCTTAAAAAATCAGTTTATGATTCAGTCCATGACAGGGTACGGCAAATCGGTTTTACAATTGCCCACCAAAAAAATTACGGTTGAAATAAAATCGTTGAACAGCAAAAACCTTGATATCAACACTCGTGTGCCTTCTTCTTACCGTGTAAAGGAATTGGAAATGCGTAAAATAATATCAAAATCCTTAATTCGTGGGAAAGTAGATTTTAATCTTTTTGTTGAAATTACTGGTGAAGAAACCACTTCCAAAGTCAACAATAGTACTGTAAAACAATATATGAAGCAACTTTCTGAAATTGTAAACACAGATGAAACCGAATTGTTAAAAATGGCAATCAGAATGCCAGATACCATGAAAACCGAACGAGAAGAAATTGAAGAAAACGAATTTAAAAGTATTTCTGAAGCAATTTCTGAAGCCTTAATCGCCATTAACCAATACCGAAGCGATGAAGGAAAAGTATTGGCAAACGATTTTAAAATGCGTTCCAAAAACATTGCCCAATTATTAGAAAATATAATCGAAATTGATAGCGATAGAATAGACATTGTAAAAAATAGACTTCGAAAAGCAGTTGAAGATTTAAAAGAAACCGTAGATGAAAACCGTTTTGAACAAGAACTCATTTACTACCTCGAAAAATACGACATTACCGAAGAAAAAGTACGTTTACAAAACCATTTAAACTATTTTAATGAAGCCATCAATTCAGACGATTCCAACGGAAAAAAACTAGGGTTTATCTGTCAAGAAATCGGTCGAGAAATAAACACCATTGGTTCTAAATCCAACCATGCACCAATGCAACAATTGGTAGTACAAATGAAAGATGAATTGGAAAAAATTAAAGAACAATCGCTAAACGTTTTATAATGGCAGGAGGAAAATTAATTGTTTTTTCGGCACCCTCAGGAAGTGGAAAAACCACCATTGTACAGTATTTATTAAAGCAAGAGGAATTGAATTTAGATTTTTCGGTTTCCTGTACTTCTCGAGAACCTAGAGGCGAAGAAATTCACGGAACCGATTATTATTTTATTAGTTTAAAGGAATTTAAACAACATATAAAAAACCACGATTTTCTTGAATGGGAAGAGGTTTATCGCGATAATTTCTACGGAACTTTAAACTCAGAAATCGAACGGATTTGGGCAAAAGGAAAAAACATAATTTTCGACATTGATGTGGTGGGCGGACTCCGAATTAAAAAGAAATACCCTAAAGAAACTTTGGCTGTTTTTGTAAAACCACCCAGTGTAGATGAACTTAAAATACGATTGAAAAAACGCAAAACCGAAAGTGAAGAAAAAATAAATATGCGTATTGCAAAAGCATCTGTAGAACTTGCCACAGCACCACAATTTGATTTTGTCATCGAAAATAAAGTGCTGGAAACTGCACTAAAAGAATCTAAAGATTTGGTGTTAAAATTCATTAAAAAAGATGCCTAAAAAAGTTGGTTTGTTTTTCGGAACTTTTAATCCCATTCACGTGGGACATTTAATTATTGCCAACCATTTAGCAGAACATTCCGATTTAGCAGAAGTTTGGCTAGTGGTTACTCCTCACAATCCGCATAAAAAAAAGAAAACTCTTTTAGACGATATTCATCGTTTGGCAATGGTAAGAATTGCCATAGAGGATTATCCAAAACTAAAGGCAAGTAATATAGAATTTGGTTTACCCCAACCTAATTATACCGTAAAAACCTTAGCTGTTTTAGAAGAAAAATATCCTGAATTAGAGTTCTGTTTAATTATGGGCGAAGACAATTTAAAAAGCCTTCATAAATGGAAAAATTTTGAGGTGATCTTGAAGCGACATGCTATTTATGTGTATCCGAGGGTTACACCTCCATCATCAACAGTTATTAATACGGAAGCTTCCCCTTTTGAAGGGGGATTGAGAGGGATGTTTACAAAAATAAACGCCCCAATCATTGAAATATCTTCCACTTTTATTAGAAAAAATATTGCTTCAGGAAATGAGATTCGTCCAATGTTACCTAATAACGTTTGGGAATATTTAGATGAGATGAATTTTTATAAATAGTTAACCCACTTTAATTTTACTCCTTTATTACTTTCTTAACCAATACACCTTGTCTAGTTTTAATGTGGATTAAATATATACCCGTTTTTAATTTAGATAAGTTAATTTGGTGATTTAAAACTTGTGCAGTATGCCACACTTTTTTACCAACCATATCGTAAATACTTATAGTTTGTATGGGAAGGTTGCTGTTATGTAACGTAACCATACCCCTTGTTGGGTTAGGGGCAAGTATAATATTTTGTAAACTATTTTCTTCTACTCCCAAATAGGTCTGGTTTTTATACCAAGCTACCGTATAATCTGCTATAGATGCTGTTACTACATCTAAATAACCATCGCCATCAAAATCTGCCACATCTACACTTTTTGATAAATATTGGTCTAAAGCTATTATTTGTTGCTCTCCAAAATTACCAAAACCATTATTTTTTTGCCAAGCAATTTTACTATCTGCACCCGAAACATAGACCATATCTTTATTCCCATCATTATCTATATCTGCACTAATAACTTGATATGGTGCATCTACATTGGTGGTTATTATTTGTTTGGTGCCAAAAGTTCCTAAACCATCAGTATTCTCAAACCAGGCTATGGTATCTCCTCCAAACTCAACAGTTATAATATCATTATCATTATCTCCATCTAAATCATCTGCTATTACCCATTGTGTGCCAGCATTATTAACTGCAATAACTTGCTCGGTTCCAAAATCTCCTAAACCATCTAAGTTTTTATGCCATGCAGGTTGATTGTTTATACTAGAGGAATCCGATACTAAATCTAAATGACCATCATCATCAAGATCTGATAAAAACAAAGATCTTGGTGTTGTTGCTATTGTTGTTATTGTTTGGCTAAGAATATAGTTTCCTAATCCGTCAATGTTATTATACCATGTTATTTTATTGTCCAAGCTTGAAGGACATGCAAGATCTAAATCCCCATCATTATCTATATCTCCAGCAATTAACATTTTTGGTTGATCTAAGGAAGTGTCTATTATTATTTTATCACTAAAAGTACCTTGCCCATCTAAATTTTTAAACCAAACTACTAAATCATCAAATAAAGCTGTGGTGATAATGTCTAAATCTCCATCATTATCTATATCTGCCGTAGCTGCAAATCTGTATTCATTTTCTAACTCTGTAATTACTTGTTTAGCACCAAAATTACCCAAACCGTCTAGATTTTTATACCACTCTAATGATTGATTACCTATAGAAGCTACTATAATATCCATAAACCCATCACCGTTAAGATCTGCTGCGTGAACATACCTTGCACCAATGGCGTTGGTAGTTACTATGTTTGAATCACCAAATTGAGCAATGCAATTTGTTGTAAAAAATAAGCTTAGATAAAAAATTAAAGTAAGTTTCATTTTGCTCTTTGTTATGTATTGCATACTATTGGCTAGTATTCTTTTTTTAGATTAATAGCAAATAGTTATTTAACCATAGCTAAAGCTAGTTAACTATGGTTAAATATACAAATTATTAATTGTTATTTTTAAGGATAACATTTTCTTGGGTCTCTCCACTATTGTAATTTTTAATTACATTATAAAGCCCTGGTTGTAAATTATCTATATAATCAGGGTTATTTACAACAGAAGAATCTTGTTGGGTAATTGTTACATTGGTATTTAAAACACCATCGTTAAATTTTACAAGTACTCCACTACTTGCACCCGTGCCTGTATTCCAACATTTTCTAGGCTGTTGTTCCAATTGTGCAATACGTATTGCAAACCTATCTTTATGAATGATTGTATTGTAGTAATCTATACTTATATCTTTGTTAAAACCATACCACCACAATCCTCCTTCTAAATAACTAAATGAAACATAATAATCAGCTGGTTGTGGATATTCCCCATCCGGATAACAGCTTAAAAAAGAATAATCGAACCCTGGTTGAAATTTTGGTGGGTTTGTATTTACCAAAACACTTGCATCATAAACTCCAACATAAGGTTCGTATAAAGAAGGTACATCTGTTTGTATATCTAGTAAAGCTGGAGTATTCTCTATATATTCTCGCATTCTAACTCCTTGTCCAGGTGAAAAGACACGATCTTCACAAGGACTAGCATTTAACATTATATTTCTTACATCATCAGGTAATATATCATACTCCTCATCTATACAATCCATTCCAGTGCCTGTATAAAAACAACCTTCAGTATTCACATATTTAAAGGGGATAAAAACTTCAAGAGCGTCTTCTAGGCTATGCCCTTCATCTAATAGTTCTTGTAAATGTTCTCTATAAAAGTCAGGGACTGCATTGGTATCATGTATTCTATCTCCTCTACAGTTTGCATTATAATCAGGATTATTTATAATTCTTGTAGTGTGTTCACAGCCTACACAAGGGTAATTGTTAGAGGTAGTATTAGCATCTGCTGTCCAGCCTATATTGGTGTGACTTAAGCCAAAAATATGCCCAAGTTCATGATATAAAATAGGCTTAGTAAGTTTATTAATAGACACCAATATTTTATTAATCCCAGTAGCTGCCCCACCAACATCGGTTATCTGATAAGGAACATAAATATTAATCATATCTGGCTTATAGTATCCCTGAGCAGTAGCATAATTCCACATATCTCCTCTTTGACAACGACTAATTTTCCCCCAACCATCAGAATCAGGACCTAGTTCATCGCAACTAGTCGTTGCTGGATTCCAAATTTCTTCAATAATCCCTGTAGGGCTATTAAACCCATCATAGCCTCTGTATTTAAAAAAGATATTAAGGTCATTAAACTTAATATTTAATTCTGCAATACTTTCTAATAGCTTTTCTTCTGTGAAATTTGCATCATAACTTCCATCTGGTTTTCTAATCTGCCAATAATAAACATTAAAAACTATAGGGTCTGCTTCTTGATATATAGTAGGGTCTGTTGAGAACGAATAGTTTTGAGTATCTCCTATTGGCACATAATCTGGATTTGCACATTCTATATTTGCATATTGAGAAAATGTAAATTGCACAATACCCAAAATACAAATTAAGGTAAAAAATAGTTGTTTTTTCATCATTAATAATTTTAAAATTAAACAATAGTTTTCTATAAGCACAAGATTTCTAGAGATCTTGTACAGTTTTACTTGCAAGTTTTTTGCTAATTAATGTGAGGGAGTTTGTGCTAAGATATAAAAAATAATGACCGTATGGTCATTGTTAGTGAATTTTTTATAAATGACCTTAGTGTCATTGAATTCAGACACTAAAAATAAAGAGCTATTGCTTTGGTTAGCAAGAAGAATTAAATCCTTAAGAACAAGTAAGGGCTTAACTCAATTACAATGTTTTAATGACACTAATATTCATTTTGGTAGAATTGAACAAGGAAATAGAGATATATCTTTTTTGACTCTTTATAAAATCTGTTGTTATCTAGAAATTAGTCATAAAGATTTTTTTAAAAATTTAGAGTTAGAAACTGATAATTAAAAAAACAAAGTTTCTGGAAAAAATATTCGTCCTTTATTACCTAAAAATGTTTGGGAATATTTAGATGAGATGAATTTTTATAGAGAGACTTAATCAAGAACTTTATTCTCATTTTCAACCAAATACTTTAAAGTTCTATTAACTAGTTCGTTGAGTTTTATTCCTTTTTTTGAAGCAATTTTCGATATTTTTTTGTGCACATTACTCGGTATTCTTACATTAAAAACTCCCTTGTAAGTTTTGTCTGGCTCTTTTCCCAATTCTTTACACGTTGCTAAATAATCATCGACAGAATCAACAAAGCTATCCTTTAATTCTTGAACAGATTCACCTTCAAAAAGAACCAAATCGTTAATTCCTTCCACTTTTCCGTAGAACACATCATCTTCAGCACTGTAATTTACAGTACCTATATACTCTTTATAATCTAAATGATTTTTCATAATCCTAATCTTTCAATAATTTGTTTAATTACATATTGTTTCACAATATTACTGGGATGAGGCTTGTGTAAACTTATTATTTCTTGTTTACTATTTACAAATTTTCTTCTGGATCCTCCTGTTTTCCCTTTTTGAGTTTTTTCTGAAAATCCATAATATTTTTATTAACTCATCCCAAGTTAAATTTTTTGGAATTTGTTTAAATTTCAATATTAATTTTTCAACTTTACTCATATACAAAGGTATAAAAATTATTGTAACTATTTTTTAGTTACAATTATCGTTCTTTTCATCCTTTTTTTGCTGACACTACTATATTTCCGTATTTTTGATTTCAATAAAATTTATCTATGTCAAATAAACCAAAATTTGCCGTTTTTGGAGGAGGAAGTTGGGCAACTGCCATTGTAAAAATGCTGTGCGAAAACTTAGATGAAGTAGGTTGGTATATGCGAAACAACACTGCCATTGAATCTATTAAAAAAGAAGGCCGTAACCCCAATTATTTATCTTCGGTGGAGTTTAATGTTTCCAAACTAAAACTTAGCAACGATATTAATGAAATGGCTTCCTATGCCGATTACTTAATTTTTGTAATTCCGTCTGCATTCGTTTATAAAGAATTAGAAAAATTAACCGTCGATATTAAAAACAAAGTTGTTTTTTCTGCTATAAAAGGAATTGTTCCTGAAACAAGTCTTATTGTTGGTGATCATTTTTATACTAATTTAAAAATTCCGTTTAAAAATATTGGTGTTATTACGGGTCCTTGTCACGCAGAAGAGGTTGCTTTAGAACGACTTTCGTACCTTACCATTGCGAGTGCCGACCAAGAAAAATCGAAAATTGTTGCCGATTATTTGAGTAGTGATTATATAAAATGTTCTTTAAGTGAAGACATTATTGGTACCGAATACGCCGCTATGCTTAAAAATATTTATGCCATTGCTGCCGGAATTGCCCACGGTTTGGGTTATGGCGATAATTTTCAGAGTGTCTTGATGAGTAATGCAATTCGGGAAATGAAAAAATATGTAAAGAAAATTTACAAAATGAAACGCGACATTAATGGTTCGGCTTACTTAGGCGATTTGTTGGTAACAGGATATTCAACCTTTAGTAGAAACAGAATGTTTGGAACTATGATAGGAAAAGGTTACACTGTAAAAAGTGCACAGATGGAAATGAGTATGGTTGCCGAAGGTTATTATGCAACCAAAAGTGCCTATCTCCTAAATCAAGAAAAAGAGAAAAAGGCTAAAACACCTATTATTGATGCGGTTTACGATGTACTTTATAAACATAAAGACGCAAAAAAAACATTTAAAACTTTAACCGAAAAATTGGATTAATTATTCAGCAATTACACAATCCTGACCCATTAAATCTATAAAAACCGCTTTTTCTTCTGAAATACTTTGGGGGTTAAAAACATAAGTACGGTCAAAAAGTTTTCCTTCAGCAAAAAAAGTAACCATATATTCGTTGGTATAACCGAAAACTTCTTCGGTAATTAATTCAACTTTGGCTCCTGTATGTGGTGGTAAATCTCCCAATCCGTGACGTAAATTAGAAGTTTTTCTGTCTTTCTTATTTCCTCTAGAAAGCACCAAAACAGATTCAATTATATCTTCTCGATTGTTAATTACATACACATTCCAAGACTTTGCTAAAAAGTCTTTATCCCATTCTGAAGCAGCTACTACTTGAATGTTTTCAACTTTTGGAATTTGGATTTCTTTTTTCATAGGTTTTTTTGTCGTCCGGATAATTATCAGGAGAAGTCGAGACCTCAATAAAGAATGTCGGCATATTCAAAAGAAACCCCTCGACTACGCTCGGGGAGACATTCTGGATAAATTTACAAGCTCTTAAACTGCTCTAAAAACCTAACATCATTTTCACTAAACATACGAATATCTGGAATCTGATGAAGCAATAATGCAATGCGATCTATTCCCATACCAAAGGCAAAACCTGAATACACTTCAGGGTCGATATTACAGTTTTTTAGTACGTTTGGATCTACCATTCCGCAGCCCATAATCTCTAACCAACCAGTACCTTTGGTCATTTTATAATCGGTTTCAGTTTCCAATCCCCAATACACATCTACCTCGGCACTTGGCTCTGTAAAAGGAAAATAGGATGGACGTAAACGTATCTTAGATTTTCCAAACATTTCCGTAGTAAAGTATTGTAATGTCTGCTTTAAATCTGCAAAACTCACTCCTTTATCTACATATAATCCTTCCACCTGGTGGAAAAAACAATGCGATCTAGCCGAAATTGCTTCATTACGATACACCCTTCCCGGAGAAATAGTTCGAATTGGAGGTTCATTATTTTCCATATAACGAACTTGCACCGATGAAGTATGCGTTCTAAGGAGAACGTCTGCCCCGACGGTTCGGGGTTTTTCAATAAAGAAAGTATCCTGCATATCTCGTGCTGGATGGTATTCTGGAAGATTTAAGGCTGTAAAATTATGCCAATCGTCTTCAATTTCTGGTCCTTCAGAAACATTGAAACCAATTCGTGAAAAGATATCGATAATTTTATTTTTTACAATAGAAATAGGATGACGAGACCCTAATTCAATAGGTTCACCCGGGCGAGTTAGATCGCCGTAAATTCCTTTTACTTCTTCTTCGTTGGAAAGAGCAGCTTTAAGTTGATTCACTTTTTCGGAAGCAACTGTTTTTAGCTTGTTTATGGTTTGACCAAATTCTTTTTTCTGTTCGTTCGGAACATTTTTAAACTCTGTAAAAAAGTCATTTAGTAAGCCTTTTTTTCCTAAATATTTAATTCGGAAAGTTTCTACTTCATCGTGAGACTTTGCAATAAATGCCTCAACCTCTGCAATATGTTCTTTTATTTTATCAATCATAAGTTTGTTTCAACAATTTGCAAAATTACGTTTTTTGAAATGGCATCGCAACTAAAAAGGAAAGAAATGAATGCGGAAGATTTAAGACCTCTTCGTTTTATGACAAACGACCTAAGACTTAAAATTTAGAATTTCTCAAGCTCTTAATTACTTCGAAACATCTTGATGAAAAATCAGGACACTCAGCAAACATGCTAAACTCCCGTCTTCAGTCTTCAAACTTATTAAATCACTTCTTTCTCCACAAAATACTGAACCACAGCTTCTTTCATCAACACACTTTGTTCTCCAGCTTTTAAGGGCGGAAGTTTTTCTAAAACTTGATAATGTGGCCAACCTTCTTCATCAAAATAATCGAAAGCGTAATAACCAAAAGGCTCTAAGAGTCTACAAATAGCAATATGCATTAGATTTAACTTTTCGTCTTTGCTGTATATTTTTTTTAAATCTCCTTTTTCTTGAAGACCGATGATATAAATAATAGCATCTAAATCTAAAATATCTCCATCTGCAAACTGATTACTAAGTAAGGTAACCACTTCGTCCCACTGTTTTTTTAATTCTTCGTCTCTTGCCATAAATACCTTTCTAGGTAGGTATCTTATAAGTTAATACCTGCTTTTTATTTATCGCAAAGATACATTCAAAATTCAGAATTGACATTCAGTAAACGAAACACTATCTTTACCCTAAAATCAATTTATGAACATTTTCGATATCATATTAGGAATCATATTAGTATTTGCATTTATACGCGGAATGAAAAAAGGACTTTTCGTAACATTAGCCTCCTTAATAGGTCTAGTTTTAGGAGTAATAGGAGCCATTTATTTTTCTGAATATGCAGCAGAATACATTTATCATTGGTTTAATTGGAGTGAACAAACCTGCAATATTGCAGCAAGAGTAGTTACTTTTATTACCGTTGTGGTGGTTATAAATTGGGCTGGAAAATTTTTAACTAAGTTGGCCGATTTTGCATTTTTAGGTGTCTTCAACAAACTATTAGGCGGTGTCTTTAACGTCTTGATTATCGCATTTATAATCAGTGTGGTTTTTATGTTTTTTAATCAATGGAATACTTCCAATTATATAATTTCTGAAGAAAAAACAAAAGACTCTATCCTTTACGAACCCGTTATTGCATTAGCTCCTTTGGTTCTTCCAGATTTAATTGAAACTGTTGAAGAAATTGAAATTCCAGAAGAAATTATAGACCAAATTAAAGATAAAACTAAAGAAAAAGTTACTAAACAAATAGATTCACTTAAATAATTTTTATAATGAAAAATTCAACAAAAATTGAAGTATTAAAAGATGGTCCTTTATTAGTTCACGGAGCACTGCAAATTAAAAACAGTAATGGTGAAATTGAAACTAAAGAAAAAGTGACTGCATTTTGTAGATGTGGTGCTTCCCAAAACAAACCCTATTGTGATGGAACTCACAAAAAAATAGACTGGAAAGAATAAAGAATATCGAACCGCAGAATACAGAATAATAAAGTAAAGAAATTAACGATTGTTGAAGTATTGCAAATTTTAGGCGCTAAGTGTCCCGATTAAAAATCTGGATGTATCGATTAACTGAAATATTTAAAAAATGAACAAACTAAAAAAAGTAAAAACACTCTTACCTGCTATTGGGATTGATATGGGCGGCATTCCCGTTAAACAGCCCATGCCCACCCAAAAGGTAAAAAGAATAGATCCTTTTTTGCTCTTGCATCATCTTCGCATTCAGTATTATGATGATCGCCCTGCTCGAATTCAAGGAATTGAACCTCATCCACATCGTGGTTTTTCGCCCGTTACTTTTATTGTGGAAGGAGAATTACATCATAGAGATAGTCGTGAAAATAGCCAAATAGCAATAGCTGGAGAAGTTCAATGGATGAACGCTGGTGCTGGAATTGTTCATAGTGAACGACCTTCGGAAGCATTGGCTCAAAGAAACGGATTTCAAGAAATTATTCAACTTTGGATCAATAGTCCTGCTGCTAGTAAAATGAAAGAACCCTATTATCGTCATCTTTCCGAAGAGCAAATACAAGTAGTTATTTCCGAAGATAAAAAAGTAAAAACCAAAATCATTACAGGAGAATTTAAAGGAACTAAAAGCGATATCCCTACTGAAAGTAAAATACAAATTCTTTGGGGAAATGCTAAAAAGGAAGGTGTTGAAACCTATCAAATTCCAGAAGGTTTCAACTCAATGTTATACATAATTAAAGGAACACTTAGAATTACTGGCTACGGATTTGTAGATGCTGAAAACCTAGTTGTTTTTGAAGAAGAAGGAAATTTCATCACTATCAATTCTATTGAAGATTCTCAATTCTTAATCCTTAGCGGAAAGCCATTAAACGAAAAAGTATCGCAAAGCGGTCCTTTTGTAATGAATAACCAAACTCAAATTTTAGAAGCCATGCGCGATTACCAAATAGGGAAAATGGGCGTTTTAATTGAAGAAGATTAACTATGAAAACCAACCGACTCGAAGCTTTTAGTGACGGAGTATTAGCCATCATCATTACCATAATGGTCTTGCAATTACGTGCTCCAACAGAAATAACTTGGGAAGCTCTTACTCCAATACTACCCATTTTTATAAGTTATATTTTAAGCTTTATTTATATTGGAATTTACTGGAACAACCACCATCATCTGTTTCAGATTACCAAAAAGGTAAATGGTAAAATACTATGGGCAAATATGCATTTGCTATTTTGGCTATCTTTAATTCCATTTGCTACTTCTTGGATTGGCGAAGACCACTTAATGCTTGTTCCAGTGGTTTATTATGGTATTATATTATTTATGAGTGGTGTGGCTTATTATATACTTCATCAGCAAATTATAAAAGCTCACAAGGATGATGAGATTATTCAGAAAGTGTATGAAAACAGGAATAAAGCCTATTTTTCTATGGGACTTTATTTATTAGGAATTGGACTCTGTTTTATCCATCCTCTTTTAGGTGCAATTTGTTATATAGTTGTAGCTTTCATGTGGATAGTTCCTAATAAAAAGGTTGAAAAATACATAGAACAATAAAAATTTCTTGTCTTTTTAGGAAGAGTAATGGTGAGCAAGATAATTCGTTTTTAATCCTTTTTATAATTCTTTTAAATCCGAAAGAGGAATCCAACCATCTTTTCCGTTGGCAATTTCAATTAAGGCCCAATCTGCATCTTTTTCTTTAATTTGCACTTTAGTTCCTTCATGAAGTGTAAATGAAGTTTCACTACCCAAACTCGGCGCTTCTTTTACCTCGATACTTTCGGAAAATATAATAGCTGGTTGATTGTTAATCGTATCTTTATAAGTTGAAAACGCCATAGAAAGAGCTATTCCGAATAATAAAATGGAAAGCATTGAAGTCACAAAAAACAAACGTTTTCTTTCTTCCGAAAAAGAAAAATAATAAAGCAAAAACAACACGGCAAACACAACGGAAAAAACGACAACAGCCTTAGCCCACCCTTCAAAAGTTAAAATTTCTGCCAAGTTAGAATACCATTTATTAAAAATGGTTTGAGGCAAAGGTTCAATATCGTCAACAGTGGCATTTTGGGCAAAGGCTAAATTGTTTTTTATATCGCTATCGTTAGGGGCAAGTGCTAATGCTTTTTCGTAATAATAAATACTTGGACCAATATTATTGAGCTTATAATGTGCATTACCGAGGTTAAAATACAAATCGGCAGAATGATGCTTGTTTTCTAGAATCTTCATCCATGAGTTGACTGCTTCTTGATATTTTTCGGCTTTATAAAGCTCTTTTCCTTGCTCAAACAATGGTCCGTTTTGAGCAAAGTTACTACTTACAAAAAGTAGGGCAATTGCCAACAACAACTGCTTTAAATAACGTATAATTCTTAACTCATAACTCATAACTCTTTACTATTTCTTATAAATTTTCGCAAACACCTCTGCTACTACTTAAACTGTTTATCTATATTTGAAATTACCGAAACTGCTTTTTTATAATCTTGTTGGATGGTAACATTTGAAGTTGGTGTATAACGGGCAAATTCACAGCTTTTTAACAAACTAACAAATTCTGAAACTACTTTATTTTCGACGTTTTTTTCCGAAAGTAAAGCAGCAATTTTTTCTTTTGAAAACTCAGAGGTTACAATATCTAATTTAGCTCTTAAATAATTATGAAGTGCTCGTTCTAAAGCTTCGTAAAATGCTTCTTGTTTGCTTAGATTCTTTTTGGCTTCCGATAGATATTTTTTTGCCAGTTTTGTTGCTTTCCGAAGTCGCTTTCCATCAACATCACTTAAACGTTTTCTTCGGCTATTTCCTATTAAAATAAATAAAGGAATAAACAAAAATGGTATTCCCACCAACCACCAAAATAGTTTAGAATTGAAGAATATGGGTTTGTTTATAGGACTTAAACTTGTACTTAATTTTATGTATTTAAACTGATCGTTTTTAAGAGCAATTACATTTTTCTTACTCGTATTTTCTTTTACTACTGTGGTTTGGTTTGGATTAGGGCCGTTTTCTACATTAACAATAATTTCTACAGAAGAAAGGGTTTTGTACTTTTTTGAAGCCACATCGAAATATGAAAAAGTAATCGGACGAATTGGATAAGTGCCTTTGTACTGTGGAATTACCGTGTAAGTATCTTTTATATACCCTTTCATTCCCTTACTATTCACTGTAATTTTATTATCTCGTGTGGGTTCGTAAACCTCAAGAGAACTAGGTAAATTAAGTTTTGGTAAATCGAATAATTTTAGGTTTCCGGTACCTTCAACCTTAATATTTAACTCCAATGCTTCGTTGGCATCTAAATTTGTTTTATTAGTTGTTACTTCAAAATTAAAGGTTCCTACTGCTCCGTTAAAATTGTCTGGTTTTCCTTCAAGTGGAAGAGGTTTTACAGTAATCGTTCTCTTTCCTGCCGAAATAGTTCTGTTTACACGAGTCATTCTTCGTCTTCCAAAAATATCACGTGTATTTCCTTGTACATCTATGGGAACATCAAGTGTTAGTGGCTCTATGGTTAGTTTACCTGTTTTTTGAGGATACAAAATAGCTTTTCGTAAAATTACATAGCGGTAAGGTTTTCCTTCATAAGTACCTTGGTAAATTTGAGATTGCCCTTGATTGTCTATATTTTGACTCCAAAAGTCTTCGTACTTAGGCGAATCTATTTCGCGCCAACTTCTTGTAATACTTACATCATTAGAAACATATAACTTGTAAACTACAGTAATTGCTTCATTTAAATAGGGGTTAGAGTTTGAAATTTCAGCTACTAAATGTACATTTTCACTAGCAATATAATCGGCATTATTACCGTCTTTTGGTTTTTTAACGGCAGCCGTTACCAATACTTTTATAGGGGTTGTTTTATAAATTTCGCCATCAATTTCGATGGAAGCTTGTTTTATGATAAAGTTTCCTTGTTTTTTTGGTGATAAATAGTAAGAATAAGTTTTTGAATAACTTCGTACACCATTAATCCACGAGTTGCTTACAGATTGATTAGGACCACCCACCACATTAAAACCTTCAAAACTGGGCGGAACAAAATTATCTCCATCTTCATTCATTTCAAAATCTACACGAAGTCGCTCGTTGATACCTAACGTTTTTTTACTCACTTTTGCAACAAAGGATACTTGAGCTTGGGTCATCCCATAACTCAACATAAAAAACAATATGATGACCGATTTTAATTTCATTACCAATCTTTCTCTGATTTTATTTTTACTCCTTTTTGCTTTTTAGCATTAATCTTATCCTGTATTTTTTTCTCTTCATTATTCATAGCTTCTAACAAGTTTTTTACTTGCTGTGGAGATAATTTACCTGGTTGTTGTTGCTGTGGTTTTTGTTTTTGTTTGTCATCCTTTGGTTTGTCAGGCTTTCCTTTGTCCTTGTCTTTATCTCCTTCTTTCTTATCGTCTTTATTGTCACCTTTGTCTTTTTGATCCTTTTTATCTCCGTCATCTCCGTCTTTTTTATCCTGATCTTTTTTGTCTTTTTGATCCTTTTTATCTTGATCTTTTTTATCGTCTTTGTCTTTGTTATCATCATCGCCGCCGCCACCATTTTTTTGTTGGTCTTTTAACAGCTCTTTTGCCAATGCCAAATTATATCGTGTTTCTTCATCTTTTGGATTATTCCGAAGGGCATTTTTATAGGCCTCTACCGCTTCTTGGTATTTTTTTTCATTCATATAAGTGTTTCCTAAATTATGAAAAGCTTTGTGTTTGTCTTCTTTTGATTCGGCAACTGCTGCTGCTTGTTTAAAGCGGTTCATTGCAACATCGTTCATTTCCTTGTTATAATAGGCGTTTCCCAAATTGTATTTTGCCGTATCGTCCTTTGGATTTAACGAAATTGCTTGGCGATAATCGGCTTCTGCTTTTGGGAAATCTCCTTTAAGCATTTCTGAATTTGCCTTACTTAACATCTCTTCCGTCTGACGTAATACCTTTTGTTTTTCTTTGTCTTCTTGGGCGTTTTGAGCTTTAACTGAAGGGATTGAGCTAAGAATCAAGATTAATATAAAAAATGATTTATTCCACAAAGTTTCACAGAGAAACGCAGAGATTCGCAGAGAAAAAAGATGATGTAATATGTTTTTATTTGCTTTCATTAAACAGATTTAATTTTTTAATCCAAGCTGTTTTTCTTTCTAAAAGAAGCACATCTAACACCAATAAAAATAATGATAAGGCAAGAAACCATTGAAAACGATCTTTAAAATCGGTAAATTGTTTTGCTTCAAATTCTTTTTGGTTCATACCGTTTAAAATACTTGTTACTTGCTCGATTACTTCTTTAGTATTGCTTCCGTCTATGTATTTTCCGTTGCCTATATGGGCTATTTCAGTTAAGGTTTCGGTGTTTAATCTTGTTATTACTTGTTCATTATTTTGATCGCGTTTGTAATGTTGTAAAATTCCGTTTCGTTTAATAGGAATGGAGCCTCCATTAGGTGTTCCAACTCCAATAGTAAATATTTTTATTCCCAAATTAGCTGCTTCATTTACTACGGAAGAAATATTTCCTTCATGATCTTCTCCATCCGAAATTATAAACAGCACTTTATTAACTTGATCTTCATCATTATAATAGGTTTCTGCCATTTTAATTGCTTCGGTAATGGCTGTTCCCTGCGATGAAACCATATCGGTATCCATACTTCCCAAAAATAATTTTGTTGTTGAAAAGTCCGTAGTAATTGGCACTTGCGGAAAAGCAGATCCTGCGTAACCTATAATTCCTACCCGATCGCCTCCCAAACTATTGATAATTTGAGTAATTAATTGTTTGGATTTTTCGATTCGGTTGGGAGCAATATCTTCTGCCAACATACTTTTAGAAACATCCAATGCAAAAACCACATCGACACCAGCTCTTGTTACGGTTTCGATTTTTGTTCCTATTTTAGGGTTTACCAAAGCCAAACTTAAACTTGCAATGGCTAAGGAAAGTACAATTACTTTTAACCAAGGTTTAAATTTAGACTTATCTGGACTTAAAGATTTTAAGGCTTTTGCGTTGGCGAATTTCTTTTGAGTATGCTTTTTCCAAAGTAATACCAACAAGAAAAGCACTATTAAACCAGCAATGGCAAATAGTAAGTAAAAGTATATTGGTTTATCTAATTGGTACATATTGACACTAATTTCACGAATTATCGCTAATTTATTTTTATTTTATACCTACAAGGTTTTTTAAACTTTGTAGGAGGTTCTTAATTTTCTCTCTAGGTTGCTGAGTGATTTTCCAAAGAAAATCGTATCGAAGCAACCTTTTATTATTTTATACCTACAAGGTTTTTAAAACCTTGCAGGAGGTTCTTAATTTGCTGAGTGTCCCGATTTTTCTTCGGGACACTCAGCAACCTTTATTTATTTTTCTATTTCAAATTTATCACTTCGGCTCCGCTCAGTGACCAAGATTCTCCGGTGATTAAGCGGAACCAAAATCACATCAAACAAAACTCCTAAACAAAGTATATCGCAACAACAACTCGAACAATAATAGTCCAAAAGCAAATAATACTAAAGGTCTAAAGAGTTCGTCATAACTTTTAAATTTTGTTTCTTCGATATCGGTTTTTTCTATTTTATTTATCTCTTCGTATATCTGTTCTAATTTCGTATTACTGGTAGCTCTAAAATATTTACCACCCGTAGTTTCAGCAATTTGTTTCAGTAAATCTTCGTCTATTTCAACCTGTACATTTCCGTATTGAAATTGTCCGTTGGGTAAAATTCCGATGGGTGACAATGCCATTCCGTTGGAACCTAATCCTATGGTATAAACTTTAATTCCGAATTCTACTGCCAATTCACTTGCAATTTTAGGGTCTATAAATCCTGTATTGTTGACTCCATCAGTTAATAATATAATTACTTTTCCTTTGGCACGGCTTTCTTTTAAACGGTTTACGGCAGTTGCCAAACCCATACCAATTGCCGTTCCTCCCTCGATAGTAGTATTGTATTTTATGCTTTTTAATGAAGAAAGCACAATGTTTTTATCGCTTGTTAAAGGTGTTTTGGTATAACTTTCTCCTGCGTATTCCACCAAACCTAAACGGTCATTGGGTCTTGCTTGAATAAACCTTGAAGCTACTTTTTTTAAGGCTTCTAATCTGTTGGGTTTTAAATCTCTTGCTAACATACTTGCCGAAACATCGATTGCGATGACAATATCGATTCCTTTAGTAGTTTTAATTCTAGTGGATTCATCTACGGTTCTTGGTCTTGCCATTGCAACAATAATTAATGCTAAGGAAATTAATCTGAAAACAAAAAGGACAGGACGTACTTTTGCCAACCAGTTTTTAGAGGTTTTAAAGCCTTGAATATTTGATATTTTTAAAGAAGCGGTTTGTTGTTTTCGTTTCCAAAAAAACCAAAGTATTAGTACTGGAATTACTAAAAGCAACCAGAACAACTGCGGATTTACAAACTCGAAATTACTGCCCATCTTCTTTCTTTTTTGTTTCTGGTGTTATTTCTAACTCAATCGAATTAATGATACGGTCTTTTATAGCTTTTGCAAATCGTCCGTCGTCTTGATAAACTACCAAAACTTCTTGCAATCCGTTTTCTTGAGCAAACAGTAACAACTCGTAACTACTCTTTTTCTTTAATACTTTTCCTTTAGAAACTTCAACGTGAAAATCGCCATAAGCCTTGATGCCTTCAATTCCCTTTTCGGTTGTAAAATCGTCACGTTTTACTACCAAATTTTTGGCTCCTGCTTTTTCAAGAAGGCTCAACATCATATCTAACGAGGATTCCAACTCTAATTTTTGTTCTTGATTAAACTGAATGGAATTCACCATAACATAAAGCGGGTCGTTAATCTTACCGTAAGTAAAAACACTTTTACGTTTAATTACTTGGCTTTTCGGAATTAAAGAATCTTCGGTTCTTACCAAAACTTCTGGAGTTTCCACAATAATTAAAGGTGAACCATATTCACTTTTTATCCATCTTCCTTCGGCAAGGTCTCGCATTTCGTTTCCTAGTACCTTATCTTTTAATTCGTCAAATCCTTTAATGCTTCCGAAGATTATTGCAGCTAAAATTAAGGTGCCAATAGTTCCTAAAGCAATTTTAATTCGTTTTCTTTTTATGGCTTTTTTCCGAAGTTCTTCTAAATAAAGAGCATTTTGAAGCAGTTCTTCTTCGGTTGGTTCTGGAATAATTTCTTTGGTTTCGTTAATAATTTCTTCCACAACTGTTCGGTCCACTTTTGCCTGACCTTCTTGTTCTTTCATTTTGGCAAATTTTATTAAATCTGCACGTTTTAAAATATCATCAATCTTTTTAATAGTTTCGGTGTCGAAGTCAAAATTACCCGAATCTTTATGCAACATCAAACGTTCAATTAACTCGTTGGACGTACTTTCCAATGCTGTATCATCTACCTCTCGATCAATATATCTTTTTAATATTTCGGTTAATTCTGAATAGTATCTTTTAGAATTATCATTCTCTAAATAATGTGAATGGTCTAATTCTTTCAACGCTTCAATAGCTTCTTCATAAGGCGGAAGTTGTTGTTCGGCTTCTTCACGTTTTCTTTTTCTTCTTCGGAAAAACAATAAGACTCCAACCACAATTAGTATTAAAATTGGAATTAACCATGTGGCTACTTCTTTAAAATCAAACGGAGGTTCTTTTACTTCTAAGGCAGGCTTGATGTGATACATTTTTTGCTTGGTGGTATCTACCAAAACATTAAAAACTTCGACCTTTAAAGAATCCGTATCGAAGGGTTTGTTGTTAATAACAATTCGTTGTCTGGGAATGGTATAAGCACCCGAATCGAATTGTGTTAATCCGTATTTTTTAATAAGTTTTATCTTGTCTTGAAGTCTTGTCGTGTCAATTTTATACGACTCGATGACCTCTAATGGCTTGAAAGTTTGTCCTTCTGGAAATAATACCAAATCTGTAGAATCTGCCTCTACTTGAATGGTGTAATGAATCTCTTCGCCTATACGAATGTCGGTGGTGTCTATGGTAGTGGTTACTTGGGAGTATGATGAAAAACTGAATAGTACCAAAAAAGCTAATAAAGAGATGGCTCGCAAAGACGCAAAGACGCGAAGTTTTGGTTTCTGAGAAAACCCGAAGCTTGCTTTTTCCAATTTAATTATTCTATTTTTATTATTCTCTAACATCTAATTTCTTTATTCTCTTCTATTTTTTTCGCAGTCACGACTGCTTCCTATAATACCGCAGACACGTCTGTGGGCTACTATGATAAATCATCGCATTTTAAAATACCCCAATAATTTTTTTACATAACTTTCGTCCACTCGGCAACTCAATGATCCTGCACCACTTTTCTGAAACGATTCTTTAAAATAACCTACTTTTTCTAAATAATGGGCTTTGTAATGATTTCTAACTCCTTTTGAGCTTGTATTTACCAATACCATTTCTCCCGTTTCTTGATCTTGCATTTGAACCATTCCGAGGTTTGGAATTTGTTCTTCTTGTTTATCGAAAATCCTGATTCCTGTAACATCGTGTTTGTTGGAAACAATTTTTAAGGTATCACGATAATTGTCCGAAATAAAATCGGAAAGCACAAAAACAATGGCTTTTTTCTTGATAACGTTTGAAAAATATTTCAGTGCCATCGCAATGTCTGTCTTGTTACTTTGTGGTTTGTGTTCAATTAATTCGCGGATAATTCTTAATACGTGAGACTTCCCTTTTTTTGGTGGAATAAACAATTCTATTTCATCTGAAAATAAAATAAGTCCGATTTTGTCATTATTCTGAAGTGCAGAAAATGCTAAAGTTGCAGCGATTTCGGTAACGATTTCATTTTTAAACTGGCTGTCTGTTCCGAAGAACTCTGAACCAGAAATATCCACAATCAACATTAAAGTTAATTCTCGTTCTTCTTCAAAAACCTTGATGTACGGTTCGTTATAACGCGCCGTTACATTCCAATCGATACTTCTAACATCATCACCAAATTGGTATTGACGCACCTCGCTAAAAGTCATTCCGCGGCCCTTAAATGTACTGTGATATTCGCCACCAAACATATGATCGCTTAAACGACGTGTTTTGATTTCGATTTTCCGTACTTTTTTTAGAAGTTCTTTTGTGTCCATGGTTTTCAGTCTTGTCATTCCTGCGGAAGCAGGAATCTTTTTATCATTTAGTTAAATTTTAAAACGATTCCGCAATAAATGCGGAATGACTTTCTAAGGCACTTCTATTTCGTTTACAATCTTATTAATAATATCTTCTGAAGTTACATTCTCCGCTTCGGCTTCGTAGGTAATTCCGATACGGTGACGCAATACATCGTGAACCACGGCACGAACATCTTCAGGAATTACATAACCACGACGCTTGATAAATGCATAACATTTTGAAGCAATTGCCAAGTTGATGCTTCCCCTTGGAGAAGAACCAAAATTAATTAATGGATTTAATTCAGCTAGGTTATAATTCTCTGGAGTACGAGTGGCGAAAATGATATCTAAGATGTATTTTTCAATCTTTTCATCCATATACACTTCCCGAACCGATTTTTGTGCTTTTAGAATTTGCTCTAAAGTCACCACCTGATTTACCTGCTCGAAACCACCTTTTAAATTCTGACGAACAATGAGTTGTTCTTCAGTAAGTTGTGGGTATTTAATTACGGTTTTTAACATAAAACGATCCACTTGCGCTTCAGGTAACGGATAAGTTCCTTCTTGCTCAATTGGATTTTGAGTTGCCATTACTAAAAATGGTTTATCCAACGCAAATGTTTCATCGCCAATAGTTACTTGTTTTTCTTGCATCGCTTCTAACAAAGCCGATTGTACTTTGGCTGGAGCACGATTTATTTCATCTGCCAATACAAAATTGGCGAATATCGGACCTTTCTTTATGCTGAAATCGTTGTCCTTCATATTATAAATCATCGTTCCAACCACATCGGCAGGAAGTAGATCTGGTGTAAACTGAATTCGGCTAAAATCACCATGAACTGCTTTTGCCAAGGTATTAATTGCCAAGGTTTTTGCTAGTCCCGGAACTCCTTCTAATAAAATGTGTCCGCCACCCAACAAACCAATGAGTAAGCGTTCTACCATATGTTTTTGACCGACGATTACCTTATTCATTTCCATTGAAAGGATATCGATAAAGGCAGATTCTCTTTCTATTTTTTCGTTTAAAGCTCCAATATCTAAAGCTGTTGTTTCTTGTTCCATTTGTGTCTTATTTATTTAACCTTCCCAAAATTACCAAACCTAAAAGGGGTGTAGGAAATTGGAATGCTAAATTGTAATTTTCTTACCGAAATAGTTGTTAACACTTGGTTAAAAAATGCAAAAAAATTATTAAGATTTTTAATCTAATTAATTATTGCTATTTTTATTACTTATTCGGTGAAATATGGCGCATTATAAAAGTTTTGAAGATTTAGGGATTTATCAACTTTCAAGAGTTTTGTGTAATGACATTTGGTTGTTAATAACCGAAACTCCCTTGTCTAAAGATTATAAGTTACGAAATCAAATTAACGGTTCTTCTGGATCGGTAATGGACAATATTGCAGAAGGGTTTGGAAGAGGAGGAAATAAAGAGTTTATTAATTTTCTTAGTATTGCTAGAGGTTCCTGTTGTGAAACAAAAGTACAACTTCAAAGGTCTCTTGATAGAAATCATATTGATAATCAAAAATATCTCATTTTAAAAGAAAAGACACAATCGTTAATAGATCAAATTTCAAAATTTATGAATTATCTTAAATCGTCAGATCGAAAAGGTTCAAAGTACGACTAATAAAGAATAGAAATAATAATAAACAATAGCTTTTGATTAACAAACGCCTACTCATAAAAAACCTCCTAGCTCACAACGATGAGAGCAGTTTCTATGATAAAAAACGAAAGATAGATTTAGGCTCCAAAGAAGGAAAAGCAAAATTCTTAAAACACATTTGTGCGCTGAGTAATAGCAACCCGAAAAACAATAGTTTTATGGTGATTGGTGTAGAAGACGAAACCAACGAAATTAGAGGAGTCGATTTTTTTGATGATAGTAAAATCCAAAACCTTATCAATGCTTATTTGACCAATCCGCCTATTATTACCTACGAAAACGTTGCGTTTCCACATTTACCACCACATAAAGTAGTGGGCTTGGTAACTATTCGTGCTACGGAAGAAATCACTTCACTAAGAAAAAACATCTGGAAATATTGGGGCGGCTCTATTTTTATGAGAGACGGTAGTATCTCGATGCCAAAAGATTTTGATATTGAAATAAAAGATGTCAATTCAGAAATTGTAAAAGCCATCGAAAACAAGGCGAAAAACAATATTGAACACACTTTGGATGGTGTTATTGATTTTATCAATCATCGTCACAAAGATTTAGATTCGCATTATCATGTTTTTAAAGAACAATTTGTGGTTTGTTGGGCAGGAATTGTAAAAAAAGTTAAAGATGAAACCTATTATTCAAGAGTGGATATCGAACTGATTAACGAGCAAGTACGCTTGTTTTATTCGGCTTTGGATGAAGTGAGTATTTCATTTTCAGAAAACGATTTCACGATTATTGAATACGTACATCTGGGACTCAACCAACAATATAAATACTATCCTTTAGAGGAAGTGAAAATTACTTTTCAGGAAAATGGTTCGTATAAAATAGACAGTAAATTAATTTTTGAACCGCCGCAATTCAACAAAAAAACGTTGTTTCATATTTACAATGCGAACAATGCTTTGATTGAAAAATTAAAAAAGGGAATCCCATTAAAGCCTTCCGAAGAAAAAGATTTACAAAGTCTTCCAGCCACTTATTTAATTTGTTATTTAAACGACTTTACCGAAGCAAAAAACAAGCTTTTGGAAGCCAAACCTTTTTTAAAGAATAGAAATGATTCGGTTTATGATAGCTATAAAGAAACCGTGCGGATTTTACGAAAGATGAAATATAGTTAGATTTAGAACCTATTAATTAGATATAAAGCTTTAAAGTAAATTATTTTTTTGCCACTAATTCACAAATCCAGTTATAAATAATTTGGCGTAAATTTCACAAATAAAAACCCAAAGAGTTTTTTTATTTCTCTTAGTATTCAAGAAAGAATAATAAGAAAGATTCGTGTATTTGTGGCATTTTTTTTACATTAGCATCC
Source organism: Flavobacteriaceae bacterium (assembly GCA_027080135.1). Taxonomy (GTDB): domain Bacteria; phylum Bacteroidota; class Bacteroidia; order Flavobacteriales; family Flavobacteriaceae; genus Marifrigoribacter. The sequence continues at coordinate 29,124 of JALWUJ010000053.1, forward strand.
TATCAATATTTCTATGAAAAAAATTACACTCCTTCTATTTTTATTAGCCATTATCATTAATGCCAATAGCCAAAACTTAGTACCTAACCCTAGTTTTGAAGAATATTATGATTGTCCTGACCAGCAAGGTGAGTTTTATGTAGATTTTTGGTTTGAACCTCCATATAAAAGTGACTACTCACCAGATTTTTTTATTGATTGTTCTACTGCAAATACAACTGTAGATGTGCCAGAGAACTCAAAAGGTTTCCAATATCCCTATGAAGGTGAAGGATATGCGGGAGTATTTTGTTATGGGTATAATTCTGACCAAAGGGAATATATAGAAGTACAGTTAATTTCCCCCTTAATAGAAGGTCAAGAATATGAATTTGCTATGCAAGTATCTTTACCCGAAAGATTTGGAAAAGCTATTAATAAATTTGGTGCTTTATTTACAACCGATATTCTTGAAGGTGTAAACGGAGAAACACTAATTGAAGCCAACCCTCAAGTAAAATCTGTAGTACCCATAACCGATCAAGATAATTGGACTACAATAACAGGGACTTTTATAGCCGAGGGAGGTGAGGAATACCTAACAATTGGGAACTTCTTTTCTGATGATAATGTACAAGTAATTGATGTTCCCAATACAGATTTTTTTATGTGGGGTTATTATTATATAGATGCTGTTTCACTTACCCCTGTTATTTTAAGTACCAATGATGAAGTTTTAGACAAGCAATTAAAAGTGTATCCTAACCCAACTAGCGATCTAGTAACTATTGAGCTTACAAATAATTACTCCTCTATTATAACTTATAAACTCTATACTATTTTAGGTGAGTTAATCTATACCAGCGAAAGCAATAGTCAATTGTTTAGTATAGATATGAGTGATTTATCTAGAGGTGTCTATCTGTTAGAACTAACCGATGCACAGTCTAATAAAGTGGTGAAGAAGATTAGTAGGCTGTAGAGGTTAAACAAAAGATAAAAGACTCCCGAAATTTCGGGACTGAAAGACGTATGATGTAAGACTGGATTGTGACTAACTGATAAACTATTATGTAATTTCTAATTTAGTGTTATCCAAAACTACATTAAAATTAATTTCTGCTTTTAGTGCTTTAAACACCCTAATTATTGTTTCGATAGTTGCACTATTAACATTGTTTTCAAGTTTTGATATTTGAGATTTATTAACTCCAATTAATTTTCCTAATTTTTCTTGAGTAAGTTTTTTTTCTTTTCGAGTTGTTCTTATCATTTGCCCTAATAAGTCCATTCTTAATTCGTATTCATATTCGTCTCTTTCTTTAGTTCCTTTTTTTCCGATGTATTTATCTTCCATTTCGGATAAACTGTATGTTTTCATTTTTGTCATAACATAGATTTTTTATTCTTCCAAATATTGTTTCATTAGTTGTTCTGCTTTGTTAATCTCCTTTTTCGGAGTTTTTTGTGTCTTTTTAGTAAAACCATTTGTTGCTATTACTAAAGTATTTCCTTTATTTCTTTTGTCCCAAAAAGCGAGTAAACGGATTTGTTTATTAGAAAACCTAACTCTAAATTCCCAAATATCTTTATTAATTTTTTAAAGAATTTCGGATTGTTTGCCTGTTCTGCTATTCTAATATTTTGGAACAATTTTTTATAAGTTTTCTTATCTAAAGTTTGGATAAACTCGTCAGCACTTTCCAAAAATATTGTCTTAAAATTATTCAACTCCTTTATTTTAGACAAAAACACAATAAGTTTCAATATTTAGCAACTTTCGTAAAATACTTTTCAATTTCTAACTGTCTTACAACAAATAATAATGTGTTTCATTTACTGTTGCTTGTTTTATAGTTACCATCATCCCGAAAACTATCGGGACTTTATTCTTACGTCTTTCAGCAAAGCGGTCATATATCTTTATAAAAAAATATAGTCAATTTGGGTGATACATTCTCTTCTGAAAATTTCTTACCTTTATACCTCAAATAATAAAAATTATAAAATGGGAATATTTGATACTATAAAAGAGAAGTTATCCAACGAGTTTATTGACATAATAGAATGGTTAGACTACACAGACGACACTATTTGTTACCGTTTTGAGCGTTATCAAAACGAAATTAAAAACAACGCAAAACTCATTGTTCGCGAAGGACAAATAGCTGTGTTTATTAATGAAGGACAACTAGCCGATGTTTTTGAACCGGGAACTTATACCCTAAACACTCAAAATATGCCCATTCTAACCACCTTAAAAGGTTGGAAATATGGTTTTAATTCTCCTTTTAAAGCCGAAGTATATTTTGTAAACACCACCCTTTTTACCGATGAAAAATGGGGAACCAAAAATCCAATTACTTTAAGCGATGATCGTTTTGGATTGATTGAAATTCGTGCTTTCGGGACTTATGCTTTTAAAATTGAAGATGCAGGAAAGTTTATCATCGACATCGTTGGTACCGATAATAATTTCACCAATTTTGAAATTAACGAACACCTTAAAAGTTTAATTGCTACTCGTTTTACAGATACGGTTGGTCAAGCAAATCTTCCAATAGAATTATACGCAGCCAATACTACCGAACTTTCTGAAACCTGTAAAGGAGTGATGGAACCTGAATTTTTAAGTGTGGGTATTTCCTTAGAGAAATTCTATATCGAAAATGTTTCGATGCCAGAAGAACTTAAAAAAGAAATCTTCGAGTACAGTCGTATTGATAAATTAGATTTGGATAAATTAACCAAATTCAAAACTGCAAAAGCAATTGAAGCAGCTGCCAAAAATGAAGGCGGAACCGCAGGAGCAGGAATGGGAATGGGAATGGGCTTTGTACTCGCACAACAAATGGGTGGAATGATGAATCCTCAAATGGGCGGACAAAACATTCAAAACCAAACAACACCACAAGGCGGAATGATGCCACCACCAATGCCTCCGAGTATTCAGTATTTTTATTCTTACGAAGGGAAACAAATGGGACCAGTAACTTTTGAACAATTAAAAACATTATTTGCTGGACGTACTGTTAATAAAGATTCCCTAGTTTGGAAACAAGGAATGGCAAACTGGGCACCTTTAAAAGATGTCGAAGAATTGAAAGCATTTTTAGGCGGAAACACACCTCCTCCACTTCCACCTCAATAATATATATTTTTCTAGACCTCACAGGTTTTAAAAACCTGTGAGGTTTAAAATACTATGGAAGAAAAACCTCCTAAAATACCGAAATCAAAAAAATCCGAACTCAAAAAAGCCTGTACCAATTGTGGTGCAGAGCTTTTATATGCTCCAGGAACCACCGAACTTAAATGTGAATATTGCGGATATACCGAAAGCATAACCCCTACTAAAGAAAGTTTAGAAGAACTAGAGCTTAAAAAATATTTAAGTGAAATGGGGTCACAATCGTATAGTGAGGAAATCACGATGATACAGTGTAAAAACTGTGGTGCCAATCAGCATGTCGAGGAGAATTACAAATCTCTCAGTTGTATTTACTGTGCTACTCCGTTGATTATTGAAGATATGTATAAAGAGGAATGGATTGTTCCTGGTGCGGTATTACCATTTCAGATAGACCAGAAAAAAGCACATCAAATTTTTCAGAAATGGGTAAAAGGACTTTGGTTTGCTCCCAACAAATTAAAAAAAGCCACTTTAGATCCACAAAATACCAAAGGCTTGTATTCGCCCTATTGGACTTTTGATGCTCAATTATACGCAGATTACACTGGACAAAGAGGAGAATATTATTACGTTACTCGCACCGTTGGATCGGGAAAAAACAGACGAACCGTAAGAGAACAAAAAACACGTTGGTATCCCGCTTCTGGGAATGTAAGTGGATTTGTGGATGACACTCTAACCAAGGCTTCTCAGCAAAAAGCAGGGATCATTCCGAAGGAAATTGCCAGTTGGAATTTAAAATTACTTCAGCCTTTTGATAGTAGTTTTTTGGCGGGATTTGTTACTGAAAAGTATACCATCCCGTTAAAAAGTGGTCACGAACAAGCAGAAAAAGTAGCTCAAAATATTGCAGATTCTTGGGCAAGAAGAGATATTGGTGGTGATGTTCAACGGATTTCAACTTTAGATGTTACTCTTTCTGAAGAAACCTTTAAACACATTCTGCTTCCTGTTTATATAAGTGCCTATAAATTTAAAGGCAAACGCTATAACTTTTTTGTCAATGGGCAATCTGGAAAATTAGCTGGACAAAGACCTTATTCGGGTTGGAAAATTTTCTTTTTAGTAGTGACTATCCTGTTAGTAATATTTATCCTTTATATGTTTTTAAGCAAAGGAGAAGTATAAAAAAAACCCTGTTAGATTTTAAAAACCAAGCAGGGTTGAATTTATATTAAAATTTATTCTCTACAAATCAAATTTAATTCCTTGTGCTAAAGGTAATTCGTCTGAGTAATTTACTGTATTGGTTTGTCTTCTCATATACACTTTCCAAGCATCAGATCCAGACTCACGTCCGCCACCTGTTTCTTTTTCGCCTCTAAAAGCACCTCCAATTTCAGCACCTGAAGTTCCAATATTTACGTTGGCAATTCCACAATCTGATCCTGCATAACAAAGAAATTTTTCAGCTTCTTTGGTTTCAAATATTATTTTCACTAAATTAGCAACAGTAACCCACTAGCGAAATAAATTATTTTTTATTTCTCCCCCGCATAGTTGAGGTGTTTATGAACCTGCCGTACTAAAACGGCAATAAAAACCTTTTAATTATGAAATTTAATTTTACCCCCCCCCCTCAAGTATTATGCCATTGTTATAACTATATTGGCTTGTTTTAATGGATTTTCACAAGGAATTTTACAGCCTTCCAATGAAAAATCATATACAGAGTATATGGACAATGTCTTAGAAACCTTAGTACAAAATGATGTAAGTATTTTTAAAAATGGAATATTATACGATAGAGTTTATCCTCAAGCTAGATTAGTAGCTTTTAATACTGCTGATACGGTAAATACTTCTAATTACAATCATTTTAAGAGTTCTTGGAATGAATTATATAAAGCAAGTATTAATCCCAATTTTACACAATTAGAAGATATTGAAAATATTGCTTATCATTTTGAAAGAGAAGGAGTAATACAATTTGGTATCATAAATGTTGATTTTACTTATATTAATCCAAGTTCATTAGGATTAAATAATGCTAAACTAGAAGTTGTAAATTCTAAGATACAAAAGTTAGCCAATATAAATCCTTATATCCATAAAAACGCCACGGTAATATCACCCTTAAACTCAGAAACTTTAAGAGGAGAGAATATTACCTTTGAATTTGGTAAAATATTTTTAGAAATGTCAGAAAACCCTATTAAAGAACTGACAGCATATTTTGAAAATAACCAAACCTATCAAATAATTACAGCAGGAAATAGCCCTATACCTTCCATAAATGTATCGTTTCAAGAAAGTGGGAATAAAGAAGTTAGGTTTGAAATTACATTTAACGATAATACTACGTTAACAACTTATTCTAATTTTAGACTAATCGCATCACCACCACCCATAACAGGTGTACAAACTATTGAAGCTACAAAACCTTTTCAAGGCTATGACGAACCAAGTAGTTGTAACGGCACTTGTTTAGGGCAAGGAGAGTATAAAATTTATCTATCCAGTGAGCATAATAATTTACAAAAACCTTTTATTATTGTAGATGGATTTGACCCTAATGACAAAAGAAAAATTGATGCTAGTGAGAGTATTAATTTTGGTGATGATAACATTTTTGACATGATGAGTTATGGAGAAAACCTTAATCTTGTAAATAAACTTAACATCGAAGGTTTTGATGTTATCATATTAAGTTTTCCTAAATACTTAATTTACACAGAATCATATAATTTGTCTTGGGGTAATGGTACTATTGATATTAATTTATATAGAGATGGTGGCGTAGATTATATAGAACGAAATGCAAAAGTTTTAGAGGCATTAATAGAGGAAGTAAACACAACATTAGCAACTAATGGCAGTACGGAGCAGCTTGTTGTAGCGGGACCAAGTATGGGTGCTCTTATTGTACGATATGCCTTAGCAGATATGGAACAAGACAATGAAGATCATAACACTAAATTATTTATATCTTTTGATGGTCCCCATAAAGGAGCTAATATAAATATTGGAATACAAAAAGCAATCGATTATTTTGATATTGGTGCTGCAAAATACGGCTTGGATAATCCCGCAGCTAAACAAATGTTAATTAGTCATTATTTGTCATATTCAGACGGTTTACCTGAAGGAGCTCCAAATTTTAGAAACACTTTTCAAAGCAATCTTGATAATTTAGGACTGCCACAACAGTCTCGTAATATTGCTGTAATAAATGGTAATTTAACAGGAGACGAAAAAGCTTTTTCAGGGAGTAATATGGTGTATGCAAATTTAACTGGATTTATTGGGTTTATAAGAACTAAACTATGGACAAACTACACACCTAATTCTGGTAATGCAGAGGCATTTAGGTTTTTGTTAAAAGGTTTTTGGGGAGGAGTTACATTTATAGATTGTAAAAAATATACTAAAACTTCTTCGTCAGTTGGTAGTTTAGACAATGCACCTGGCGGTTATTTTGCTACTAAGTCTAGGATAGAAGAAGCAACAGGCGTCCCTTTTCCTTGGACTTATCAAGGAGGATTTGGTAATTACCCAATTTTAGGAGATTATGATTTACCAATACAATTATTATTTCATTCACTTATAAATTATGTTTATATTGATGTAGTAGATGATTTTAGCTTTGTACCAACAAAAAGTGCTTTAGCTTTTAGTGGTTCAAATAATTTATGGAGAGAATCTATTGGTTGTAGAAATATGGTAGAAACAGGAGAAACACCTTTTGATAGTTATTATGCTCCTCCTGTAAATCAAGAACATACTTCTCTACATCAATCAAGTGTAAACTGGTTGATGCAGGAAGTTAATGGTCAAGAACAATTACCTACTATGTATTACCAAGATTGTATATCAGATATTATTATATCAGATTTAGATGGTTTTGAAGGGCCGTTTTTACTTTGTGGGACAGATCAATTGACTTTAACTACAAATTATGCTGGTGGTAATGTTTATCATAATTGGTCTGTAGATGGTTTTGTAATTATTTCTGAAAATGATGGAACTATTACATTACAAAGAGATCCTAATTACACACCTCATTATAATACTAACATTAGTGTCGCTATAGGTGCTAATGGAATGGAAAGTTTTGCTACCATTAAATGTAGCCCTCCACAATTTGGTATTGATTATGAAAATACTACAAATGTAACAATTGCTTTAACAGATGTAGAAAATGAAATTCCATTAAGCCAACAGGCTATCACAGATGTAGATTGGGAGCTAACTAGTGGCAATAGCTATATACTAAATGCAACTACAGAACTAGCGGAACTTGACGACACTTATTTTACAGGTACTGTTACCCTAACTAATGCTGCGGGCTCAACATCTAAGTCATTTTTCTGGCCAGACCCTAATATATGTTATAGTATTGTAAAAGTAGGTACAGACAAATACAATGTTATAGACAGATGTAACTATAATGAGATAATTGATACAATGCCTATTAAGGAAATTTATGATATTTATGGAAATAAAATTAGTGATATTCCCATTAATTCTCAGAATTTAGATATTATTAATACAGGCAATACAGGCGATATACGCATTATTAGAGTAGTAATAAATGGAGAACAAGTAACAAAAATGATTTTTAAAGACTAAAAAAATGAAACCAATAAATTTTTATATTATATACAGTTTGCTTTTTATGTTATGTGCCTCTGTTTCTTGTAACAAAACAGACGATGAGGTTGTACCTACAGGTGACCATACTTTTTCTTGTTATATTAACGGTGAGTTTTTTGTACCTAAAGGGAGTATAACTTCTTCCCCTTATCATGATGGTTTGTCTTTTTTAAAATATGATTTTTTTAATGCTACAGCTAAAAATAGTGTTAAAAACGCTATAGTATATTTTACCATTAAAGATTGGGCAGAAGGTACTTTTAATTTAACAACAAGCAATGGTTTGTTTCAGCCTTCAGACCCTAACGATATAAATCATGCCATAGTAGGAATTAATGGTATAAAATATTTATCTAAAGAAAATTCGGGCACAGTTACCTTTACAACAGTTACAGAAACAGACGTTAAAGGAAATTTTGAGTTTACTCTATATAATGAGAATGACGAAAGTGATATTATACATATAACTAATGGTAAATTTGATAATTAAAGATATGAAAAAACATAACCTAATAATTTTAGCAATACTAACTATTTTAGTAGTATCATGTAATAAAGATAACAATGATGAGACTATCACTACAGAATCATTACTTATAGGAGTTTGGCAGCCTACTAAGCTAGGGACAATCTGTAGTAGCGATAATAATAATGAATTTGTCTATACAGCTTGTATGTTAACCAGTAGAACAACTTTTAATGAAGACACTTCTTATACAGATGTTTTTAATGTTGATGTTTCTGGTGAATGTGAAAATTCATATACTCTAACTGGAACTTGGGAGGTTGATAGCGAAATAGTTAAAATAACTTTTAACGATGGACAACAAATAGAATTCTCTATTTTAAATCTTACCGACAATGCACTTAAACTTGGTCTTGAAGGTGGTGGCTCAGACTCTTTTTGTGAAGATGGCTCAACAGTTATTCGTAATTATATTGAATATTTAAGAGTAGAGTAAATACAAACTATTTTTGGTACTATTACCACCAAAAAATCCTACTAGGTTTTCAAAACCTAGTAGGATTATAAATTTATCTTTTAAATTATTTTCTACAAATCAAATTTAATCCCTTGTGCTAAAGGTAATTCGTCTGAGTAATTTACCGTATTGGTTTGTCTTCTCATATACACTTTCCAAGCATCAGATCCAGACTCACGTCCGCCACCAGTTTCTTTTTCACCTCCAAAAGCACCTCCAATTTCAGCACCTGAAGTCCCAATATTTACATTGGCAATTCCACAATCGGAACCTGCATAACAAAGAAATTTTTCAGCTTCCTTCATATCATTGGTCATAATTGCCGATGATAATCCTTGTACTACTCCATTCTGAATATCAATGGCATTTTCTACATCTCCCGAATATTTAATTAAATATAAAATAGGTGCAAATGTTTCGTGTTGTACAATTTCGTAATGGTTTTCTGCTTCAATAATTGCTGGTTTTACATAGCAACCACTTTCAAATTCTTCTCCACTTAAAACGCCACCTTCAACTAATACATTTCCGCCTTCTGCTTTTGCTTTTTCAATAGCAGATAAATACATTTTCACCGCATCTTTATCGATTAGTGGTCCCATATGCTTGGTTTCGTCTAAAGGATTTCCAATCACAATTTGTTGGTAAGCGCCTACAATAGCATCGCGTACTTTATTATATACAGATTCGTGAATAATCAATCTTCTGGTAGATGTACAACGTTGTCCGGCAGTACCAACTGCACCAAATACTGCACCTGGAACTACAACTTTTAAGTCGGCAGTTGGTGTGATAATGATGGCGTTGTTTCCTCCTAATTCTAATAATGATTTCCCGAAACGTTCGGCAACAGTAGTTCCCACAATTCTACCCATACGAGTAGAACCTGTAGCAGAAATTAACGGAACTCTTTTATCGGTCGTCATCATTTCACCTACTTTATAATCTCCGTTGATGATACAAGAAATTCCTTCTGGAAGGTTGTTTTCTTTTAAAATATCGGCGATAATATTTTGACAAGCGATAGAACAAAGTGGTGCTTTTTCTGAAGCCTTCCAAACACAAACATCACCACAAATCCAAGCCAAAGCTGTATTCCAAGACCAAACGGCTACTGGAAAATTAAATGCAGAAATAATACCTACAATTCCTAAAGAGTGCCATTGCTCACGCATTACGTGTCCAGGTCTTTCCGAAGGAATGGTTTGTCCGTTTAACTGTCTTGATAAACCAACTGCAAAGTCACAGATGTCAATCATTTCTTGAACTTCGCCATACCCTTCTTGTAGTGATTTTCCCATTTCGTAAGAAACCAACTGACCCAAAGGTTCTTTTAATTCTCTTAATTTATTTCCAAACTGACGAACAATTTCTCCGCGTTGTGGTGCAGGAACAGCTCTCCATTGTTTAAATGCAGCTTGGGCAGTTTCAATTACACGGTCATAATCTTCACGAGTAGTTGTTGTTACTTTTCCGATTAATTTTCCATCTACAGGAGAATATGAAGAAATCATTTCTCCTTCAGAAAACCAATTAGAACCTGTTGAAGTTCCTTGGTTGAGTTCTTTAACTCCTAATTTTTCTAATGCATTTTCAATTCCAAATGCGGTTGCTACAGTAGCCATATCTTTTTATTTTTATAATCTATAATTGAGAGTGCAAATTTACGAATTCCTTATGAGAATTTAATAAAAAGAAGATATTTGTCTGTTCGATTGCAATCGAGAACAAAATAGCAATAAATAGGTTGATTATTTCGGCACTTCGACTGTGCTTCGGCTTCGCTCAGCAACCACGATCAATGTGACATAAAGTAAAACTAAGTTCTAGCCAATAAACCTAGGATCCGTTTCCATCACCGTTCCGCAATTATCACACGTTCGCAGTTCTTCTGAAGTATAAAAAGTTTTAAAATGAGGTTGAAAATCTTTTTCGACATCTTGAAGCTCAAAATACACTTCATATAATTTATGGTTGCAATTATCACAAAACCACATGAGTCCATCTTTTAGGTTTTTTCCTTTTCTTACTCTTTCTACCACCAAACCAATAGAACCTTCGCTTCTTCCAGGAGAATGAGGTGTGTTGGCAGGCAACAAAAACATATCGCCCGGACCGAGTTTCATTTCTCGTTTTTTACCATTTTCTTGAATGTTAACTTGAATGTTTCCTTCTAATTGGTAGAATAATTCTTCGGTTTCATTAAAATGATAATCTTTACGAGCGTTAGGCCCAGCGACAATCATTACAATATAGTCTTCCGATTGAACATATAAGTTTTTGTTTGCAACAGGAGGTTTTAATAAATCTCTGTTATCTTCAATCCACTTATTTAAATTAAAAGGTTTTGCAATAGCCATAGCCGTATTTTTATTTTCGTTAAGGTATAAAAATACGGCAAATTTGCTTTATTCTAAAAAGTAATTTTATTTACTATAAAAAAGTTGTGTAAAAAAATAGGTTCCATTATCGTTTGCAATAATACCAAAACCAGAATGAGTGTAATTTCCTTCGATGATTGCTAAATGTGTAGGGCTGTTTAACCAAGCATTTACAACCGCTTCAGCAGATGTATAACCGTTGGCAACATTTTCTCCAACACGAACAGCTCCTCTGTCTTTTAGACCTTCAGAACGAACATTAAAATAGTCATGATTAATTTCATTTACTTCAATCATATATTTTGTATGATCTACTGCATAAGCCGAAGCGTATTGTTGGTCTCTTTTAATTTCTGAAAGACCAACAGAAACTCTATGTTCATTAATAAGTACGAGAATTTCGTCGGCAATTTCCCAATTGGTTTCTTGGGCTAAATTTAAATCGATTGAATAGTTTGCTTCTTGTGTAGTTTCAATTTCATCTTTTGAACAAGATGTAAATAGTACCATAAATGCCAAAGCAAGTAGGCTAAGTTTATAAGTTTTCATTTTGCGGGGACATCAAATTTGGGGCTTGATGTTGAGTCAAATGTAAGAAAAAAAACTCAATTACCAACACTTTATCCTTTTTTATGTGTCGTTTGTCGATGTTTTGGTTTGATTTAAATGTTTTTTCTTACAAACAAATCTTTTGAATGCTTCGGAATACGTGGCTTTTTCGATTATCTTAGCTTTTTATAAAAATATTTTGACATGAAACAAATTTTAACACTTTTAATCGGGTTTTTTGTACTTTTAAGCTGTAAAAATGATAATATTTCAATATCAGAAACGTCAATTTCTTCTAAAACAGTTTCAAAAAAGGAACAAAATTTCGGAATTGTCATTCACGGAGGTGCAGGTACTATTCTGAAAAAAAACATGACCGATTCCTTAGAAAACGCCTATAAAGAAAAATTAAAAGAGGCCATTACTACAGGTCATACTATTTTAAAAAATGGTGGAACTTCTATTGAAGCTATAACAGCAACTATTAATATCATGGAAGATTCACCTTTATTTAACTCTGGAAAAGGTTCGGTTTTTACTCACGAAGAAACCAACGAGTTGGATGCTTCTATTATGGATGGAGCTACATTAAACGCTGGAGCTGTGGCAGGAGTTACACATATTAAAAACCCAATTAATCTTGCTTTGGAAGTTATGAATAATTCACCTCACGTACTGTTAGCTGGAGCTGGAGCCGAAGAATTTGCTAGACAACAAGGTTTTGAAATGATGGATCCTTCGTATTTCTATACCGAAAAAAGATTTCAATCCCTTCAGAAAGTAAAAGAAAAAGAAAAACAGAATAAAAGCGTTTCGTTTGAAGATCCGTTTATAAAAGATTCGAAATTTGGAACAGTTGGTTGTGTGGCTTTAGATCAACACGGAAATTTAGCCGCAGGAACCTCAACAGGAGGAATGACCAACAAACGTTGGAACCGTATTGGAGATTCGCCCATCATCGGAGCGGGAACTTATGCCAACAATGCTACTTGTGCAGTTTCATCAACCGGTTGGGGAGAATATTTTATTAGAGCAATGGTAGCACACGATATTTCGGCGATGATGGAATATAAAGGAATTACATTACAAGAAGCCGCAAAAGAAGTTATACAAAACAAAGTTCCTGCTTTGGGTGGTGACGGCGGAATTGTAGCTATCGACAAAAACGGAAACATCGCCATGGAATTTAACACCGCCGGAATGTACCGTGCTCATATGAATGCTGAAGGGGAATTAACTATTAAAATTTATAAGTAATCTTATGAAACCATACTACACAGTAATTTTCACTTCACTCCTTTCTGAAAACACAAAAGGATATTACGAAATGGCATCAAAAATGGAAACACTCGCCAAACAACAATCTGGTTTTTTAGGAATTGAATCTGCTCGTGAAACTATTGGTATTACAGTAAGTTATTGGGAAAGTTTAGATGCCATTAAAAATTGGCAAACTAATATAGAACATTTGGAAGCTCAAAATATCGGAAAAAATAAATGGTATCAATGGTATAAAGTTAGAATTTGTAAAGTGGAACGGGAATATGAATTTTTTAAAGAATAATTAAATGAAAATTAAACATATTGAACCTTATTCGACTATAAAGGTTATTTTTTTAATAATATTAGTTTTTGTTATTTCTTTCTTCCTTTATCATGGAGTATTAGCTAGCCTTATTCTTGTTGCTTTTATTTTTCCTCTTTTACTTCGAGTTGGTTTAGAAATAGATTTAAAAAGAAAAAAATATCGGAAAATAGTATCCTTTTTGGGAATTAATATTGGTATTTGGAGACCTCTTCCAAAAATTGAATATGTCTCTGTTTTTAAAACAATAAAAAGTAGCAGAATAAGATCTCGAACTGCAGAGACAACACATGGTTTTATTGTTTATAAAGTGAATCTTTTTTATTTTCATAACAAACACTTAGAAATATATATTTCAGATGAAAAAGAAGATGCTTTTAAGCTAGCAATTAAAATTTCCAAATCGTTGAATATTGAGTTTTTTGATGCTACAAAAAAATAACCTTTCTGTTAAACTCTTCACAAACAACAAATCACAAACAACAAACTCATAATTAAAACCGTTAAACACAAAATCCATCCTTCCAAAAAAAGCTAAAAAACGAACTATTTAATTTGTTTTTAGTAAAAAAAGTGCAATATTTTAATTTTTGGCTCAATAATTGCCTGTTTTAACAAAATTCCAATTTTGTAATATTTTAATAAAATCACCCTTTTGTAGTACCGTTGTTTTACTCTTTTTTAATACCTTTAATGACCTTTAAAACCATCAATTTATGAAAATTTTCTTTCGCATTTTTCCTGTTCTTTTTACACTTATTTTTTTTTCTTGCAACAACAAATCAGATTATTCTGAAACAGATAACTTATTTAAATTCAAAGATTACATTTCTTACAACACCTACGGAAAAAACTCCATTGGAAATTCCATTCGTGTTGAATTAGCAAAACCCTTAGAACAATACGAAAGTACACAAGAAATCCCTTCAGAATATCTCAAAATTTCACCCGACACCAAAGGTAGATTACTCATAGAAAACGGAAATATTTTAATCTTTCTACCCGAGAAAAAACTAATTCCAGATACCGAATATACTGTAACCGTTTTTTTAGATAAGCTCTATGATGATGTAGAAAGAGGGTTTGAATCTTACACGTTTTCCTTTAAAACCATCACAGCAAATTTTAAATTGAATTTAGGCGAATTGCAATCCACTTCCAAAGAATGGCAATACATTACAGGTGTTTTGGAGGTTTCAGATTTTATTACTTCTGAAAAAGCAAGGAAATTAATTACAGTTGAACAAGAAGAAAACAAAAACATTCATATTAATTGGACTTCCAATAATTCGGAAGCAAAGTTTTTCGATTTTAAAATTGATAGCATACATCGTAAAATTGAAGATTCTAAAATCAAAGTAAGCTGGAACGGAAAAGCCATAAAAGCAGATAATAAAGGAGAAGAAGAAATTACCATTCCCGGTCAAAATAACTTTACGGTGGTCGATGTAAAAAGCGTAATTTCTCCTCAAGCATCGCTTTCTATTAATTTTTCAGATCCCATTAAAGAAAACCAAAATTTTGAAGGGTTAGTAGTTATTGAAAACACTAGCAACCTCCTTTACGAAGTGGATGGCAACGTTTTACACGTATATCCACAAAATAGAATTGTAGGCGAAGTGAACGTAACCATTTTCAACGGAATTAAAAACACAAGCGACTATTCATTAAAAAAAGAATTTTCCGAACTCATCTCTTTCGAACAAATAAAACCTGGAGTCCGACTGCTTTCTAAAGGGGTAATTTTACCTAATTCTAGCAGCAATCCCTTTTATTTTGAAGCGGTTAATTTAAAATCGGTAGATGTACGGGTTATCAAAATTTTTCAAGATAATATGCTTCAGTTTTTGCAATCTTCAGACTTTGACGATCGTAATTTTTACGACCTAAAAAGAGTGGGAAGACGAATTGTAAAAAAAACTATTCAGCTTGACCAAACCAATACCAACAATGGTGTTTGGAAAGCTCATGCTCTAAATTTATCCAAACTTTTTAAAGCAGATCCGGGAGCTTTATACCGTATCGAAATCAGTTTTAAAAGAGAATATACTTCCTACGATTGTTCGTTTGCTTCAGAAGAAAATACTTCTGAAGAGAATGAAAGTTTTGAAGATGATTATTACTACGAAGATGATTCGGAAAGTGATAATTTAGACGAAGACGAACGAGAAGAACGCTATTGGGACAACGAGCTCTATAGCTGGCGGAAATATCGTTACAACTGGGAACAGCAGGACAATCCTTGCCACGATGCTTACTATAGCGAAGACCGATTTGCCAAAGCCAATATCATTGGTTCAGATTTGGGTTTAATTGTGAAAAAAAGCGAAAATAACGCCTATCATTTTATCGCAAGTAACCTGCTAACTACCAATCCAGAAAGTGAAGTTGTTATAAAACTTTATAATTTTCAACAACAATTAGTAGGTTCTACAACAACCGATTTTAAAGGTTTTTCACTTTACGATAGCGACAAAAAAATTGCATTTGCCGTTGCTCAAAAAGGAAATAATTACGCCTATGTAAAACTAGATGATGGCAATGCACTTTCGTTGAGTAATTTTGATGTTTCAGGAAAAAAATTACAAAAAGGACTTAAAGGATTTATTTATACCGAAAGAGGTGTTTACCGTCCTGGAGATAATATTCACCTAACTTTCGTTCTTAATGACCAAGCAAATAAACTTCCAAAAAACCATCCGGTTAAATTAGAAGTAACCGATGCTCGGGGAAAATTAGTACAGCGTACCGTAAAAAATGAAAGTGTAGATGGCTTTTATTATTTTCCTATCGCAACCAAAACAAAAGCTCCCACTGGAAACTGGCGAGCAACTATCTCGGTAGGTGGAGTAAAGTTTACCAAAAATTTAAAAGTGGCTACCATTAAGCCCAATCGTCTTAAATTAAAACTCAATTTTAATGATGAAATCCTAAATGCAAGCAAGCCTATTAAAGGTTCGGCTTCTGCTTTATGGCTTCACGGTGCTGTGGCTAGAAATTTAAAAATAGCGATGGATGTTACTTTACGTTCAACAACTACCGCCTTTAAAAAATATCCAAATTATATTTTTAACGACCCTATTCGTTCTTTTGATAAGGTAGAAATTCCCATTTTAGGAGGTGAAAATAACAGTAACTTTCTTTCTTACGACGGAAAAATAAATTTCTCTAAAAAACTAGATATTGGCGATAAAGCTCCAGGAATGTTAAAAGCTACTTTTTTAACCAAAGTTTTTGAAGGTGGCGGTGATTTTTCCATCGATGTATTTTCAAAAAACGTAGCTCCTTACACACATTTTGTAGGTTTAAAAGCTCCTGAAACGGAACGTTACGGATCCTACGATACCGATACAGATGTTCAATTTAATGTAGCTACAGTAGATGCTCAAGGAAATGCAAGCGGAAACCGAAAATTAGAAGTAAAAGTATTTAAAATTGAATGGCGTTGGTGGTGGAACCGTGGTTACGACAACCTTTCACGTTACGAAAACGCTACGGTTCACCGTCCTGTAAGTCAATTTGAAATTACGACTAAAAGCAACGGAAAAGCTTCGTTTAATGTGAATATTCCCAACGAAGAAGGCGGTCGTTATTTGGTTCGGGTAATCGATAAAAAATCGGGACACGCCACCGGAAAAGTAGCCTACTTTTATCAAGATTGGTGGAAAACTCCTACCGATGGAAATTCGGAAAGTGCAAAAATGTTGGTGTTTTCGGCAGATAAAGAAACCTATCAAGTAGGCGAAAAAGCCATCATTACTTTTCCTTCTGCAAGCGAAGGGCGTGCGTTAATTAGTGTTGAAAATGGAACCGAAGTTCTTTCCAATGAATGGGCAGTAACCAAAAAAGGCGAAACCAAAGTAAGCATTCCTATTACCGAAGAAATGGCTCCCAATGTATTTGTAAATATTTCATTGCTTCAACCTCACGAACAAACAAAAAACGATTTGCCTATTCGATTGTACGGAGTAATTCCGTTGTTAGTTGAAAACCCTTCCACTCAATTACATCCAGTTTTAAAAATGCCCGATGTTTTAAAACCAGAAGAAAATTTTACGGTGGAAGTTTCCGAAGAAAACAACAAAACAATGACCTACACCATTGCAGTAGTAGATGAAGGTTTATTAGATTTAACTCGTTTTGAAACTCCAAAAATTCACGATGCCTTCTACTCAAAAGAAGCTTTGGGAGTAAAAACTTTCGATATCTACGATTTAGTCATCGGAGCTTATTCGGGGTCTGTGGACAATATTTACGCCATTGGTGGTGGCGATGAAGCGGCTGGAGCCAAAAACCGAAAAGCAGATCGTTTTAAGCCCGTAGTTACATTTTTAGGTCCCTTTCATTTAAGAAAAGGAAAAACCGATAAACACGAAATTAAAATGCCCAACTATATTGGTTCGGTAAGAACCATGGTGATTGCTGGTGAAAACAAAAATTCTGCCTACGGAAAAACAGAAAAAACAACTCCCGTTCGTAAACCTTTAATGGTTTTGGCATCGTTACCTCGTAAACTTTCTCCTGGTGAAAAAGTAACCTTGCCCGTAACTGTTTTTGCGATGGAAAACAAGATAAAAAAAGCAACTATTTCTGTAAAAACAGGCAAAGGATTAAAAGCTATTAATGGAACTTCAAAAACCATTACTTTTTCTGAAATTGGAGAAAAAATAGTGAATTTTGAATTTGATGTATTAGCTACACCCTTCGACTCCGCTCAGGGAACGCAAAAGTTTCAAACTATTGAAGTTTTAGTTTCAGGAAATGGAGAAAAAGCGAGTTATAAAGTTGAAATAGATGTGGTCAACCCAAACCCTATTTCTCAAAAAACCACTCCATATACTTTATCCGAAAACGCTTCAAAAACCATTAATTTTGAAACCTTTGGCGTGGCAGGAACCAATGGTGCTATGTTGGAAATTTCAACCTTACCTCCGATGAATTTCGGGAAAAGAATGGAATATTTAATTCGTTATCCTCACGGTTGTGTAGAGCAAACTACATCGTCTGTTTTCCCTCAATTATTTTTGGATGATATTTTCGATATCACTTTCGATAAGAAAAAAGAAATTGAAAAAAACATAAAAGCAGCCATTGTTAAATTAGGAGATTTTCAGACCACAAACGGCGGACTTTCGTACTGGCAAGGAGAATCTTCTGCCGACGAATGGGGAACAAATTATGCAGGACATTTTATGTTGGAAGCTAAGAAAAAAGGCTATGCCTTGCCTATTTCATTTTTAAGCAATTGGTTGCGATATCAGCAAATTACAGCACGTCAGTGGAGAAATAGCAATACGCAATACAATTCGAGCTTAACACAAGCCTATCGCTTATACACATTGGCTTTAGCAGGAAAACCCGAATTGGCAGCCATGAACCGTTTGCGAGAATCCAAGCATTTAAGTAATGATGCCAAATGGCGATTGGCAGCAGCTTATGCTTTAGTAGGAAAAAAGAATTTTGCACAAGAAATAACTCAGACCGCAAACATTAATTTTGCTCCAAGAGATTACGATTATTTTACCTACGGTTCGGCTTTCAGAAATAAAGCGATGGCATTAGAAACCATGGTGGCTTTAGGAGATTCTAAGCAGCGAGATATGGCAATTTCGGTAGCAAAAGATTTGTCTTCGCAACATTGGTATAGCACTCAAGAAACATCTTATGCATTGTTAGCAATGGCGAAAATGGTGTTGAAAAATGGAGGTAAATCGATGGATGTTTCTTTTGTTCAAAACAAAAAAACAACCAACATAAAAACCGACAGAGCTGTTGCCCAACGAGAACTTTCGTTTGTGGAAGGAAATAACTCCATAGAAATTACCAACAAAAAAGAAAATGTGGTCTTTGTAAGTCTTTCTCAAAAAGGAAAACTTCCTCTAGGAAAAGAACTTACCGATAGTAAAAATCTTTCAGTAAAAACCAACTTTAAAGATGCCTCTGGAAAGTCCTTAAATATTTCAAACTTACGTCAAGGAACCGAAATTACAGCCCAAATTACAGTAACCAACCTTTCCAATAATTGGGTTGGAAATGTGGCACTTTCACAAATATTCCCCAGTGGTTGGGAAATTGTAAACACCAGTTTTACAGACTTGGAAGGCAATGCTGATGAAAAAGCTCGTTATAAAGATATTCGTGATGATCGTGTGAATTTCTATTTTGATATTTCAGCAAGAAAATCCAAAACTTTTACGGTAAAATTAAACGCTTCCTATCTTGGAAATTACTATCTGCCAGGAGCACAAACCGAAGCGATGTACGACAACAACTATTATGCTCGTAATAAAGGACAATGGATTTCGGTTAAGAAATAATTTTTTACCATTAAGGAATTAAGTTTTTCTTAATGGTGAAACTAATAAAATTAAATAATGACAAAAAAAGAAGTAACCCAAATGTCCTACGATATTGTTGGTTGTGCCATAAAAGTACATCAAGAATTAGGTCCAGGTTTGTTGGAATCTATTTATGAAAGATGTCTTAAATACGAATTAGAATTAAATGGTTTTGAAGTCATTCAACAACAAAAAATTCCCGTAAAATATAGAGGAAAAGAAATGGATGTTGATTTAAGATTAGACTTATTAATTAACGACACCATTATAGTTGAGTTAAAGGCTATTGAAAATATTCTCCCCGTTCACGAAGCTCAATTATTAACTTATATGAAGCTATTAAAGAAGCCTCAAGGACTGTTAATTAATTTTTATACAGATAAAATTACAAAAACAATGAAGCCTTTTGTGAATGAGTATTTTGAAAATTTAGAGGATTAAAAATAGTTAACCATTAAGAAATTAAGAGTCTTTTCTTAATGCCTTAATGGTAAAAAAAGTCAAGGAAATAATAACGTAATTATCTTAATGGTAAAAAAACATAAAAAAAAACTCCTCCTCTTCCTAGTAGTATTCATCTACTGGCTCTTCTGCCTGCCTTCAGAATTCTTTAAATTCCCCACTTCCACCATCGTAGAAAGTAGCAATGGCAATATGCTCGGAGCAAGAATTGCCGATGACGGACAGTGGCGATTCCCAAAAATGGATTCCGTTCCAAAACGTTTTGAACAATGTATTTTACTTTTTGAAGACGAATATTTTTACCAACATCCCGGATTTAATCCTGTGGCAATGAGTAAAGCATTATGGCAAAATATCACGACCGATAATCGTCGTGGCGGAAGTACACTCACTCAACAAGTCATCCGAATTTCAAGAAAAAACAAAAGCCGAAATTATGCCGAAAAACTCATCGAACTATTTCAAGCTACAAGATTGGAAGTCCGTTTTAGTAAAAAAGAAATTCTTAATTTGTATGCTTCTTATGCTCCTTTTGGTGGAAATGTAGTAGGTTTAGAAACTGCCTCTTGGCGATATTTTGGCATTCCTTCCAACGAATTAAGTTGGGGGCAATCGGCAGCTTTGGCAGTATTACCCAATGCTCCTTCGTTGATATTTCCGGGTAAAAACGAAGCTATTTTAAAACAAAAACGAGATCGGTTGTTGTTGAAATTATTTCAGAAAAACATCATCAACCAAACCACTTACGAGTTGGCTTTATTAGAACGACTCCCTGGAAAACCACTTCGTCTTCCAGAATATGCTCCCCATCTCACCGAAAAAATTAGAAGAGAACACCCAGGAAAAAGAGTGCAAACTACCATTGATTTTCATCTTCAGAAAAAAGCAAACCGAATTGCAAAAGAACACTATTATTCCCTTCGGCAAAACCAAATTAACAACCTTGCTATTTTGGTTTTAGATGTAGAAACTCGAAATGTTTTGGTGTATGTTGGAAACGCTCCCACCACCAAAAAAAATAACAATTATGTAGATATTATTGACAAATCTCGAAGTACAGGAAGCACTTTAAAACCTTTTTTATACGCTTCTTTATTAGATGCTGGCGAGTTGCTTCCTAACACGTTGGTTGCCGATATTCCCACAAATATTAATGGCTATAGTCCTAAAAATTTCGATAAAAAATACCATGGTGCCGTTCCTGCAAGCGAGGCACTTTCGCGTTCGTTAAACATTCCTGCGGTAAGAATGTTACGGGAATATGGTTTACAACGATTTTATAACAAACTCAAGAAAACAGGCTTAAAGTCCATTAATAAAACCCCCGATTATTATGGACTTGCATTGATTCTAGGAGGAGCAGAAAGCTCGCTTTGGGAAGTAACCAATGGGTATGCTGGAATGGCTTCCACTCTTAATTTTTTTAATAAATCTTCTAGTGAATATCGAAGTCACGAATTTGTAGAACCCAATTATTTAAAGGAAGAAAAAAATAACTTTGGAACTGTTTCTGCAAATCCTTCCGTTTTTAATGCAGGAGCTATTTTTGAAACCTTGAACACTCTTCAAAAAGTGAATCGTCCTAGAGGAGAAGAAAATTGGAAATTTTTTAGCAACTCGCAACCTATTGCATGGAAAACGGGTACCAGTTTTGGTTTTAAAGATGCTTGGGCAGTTGGTGTAACTCCAAAATATGCTATTGGTGTTTGGGTAGGTAATGCTGATGGGGAAGGTCGTCCGGGGCTAACAGGAGTGCAAGCAGCGGCACCTATTTTGTTTGATGTTTTAAACGATTTACCAGCAAAAACAGAATGGTTTGCAACTCCCTACGACGAACTTATAGAAGCCGATATTTGCACTAAAAGCGGACATTTAGCCAGTGATTATTGCAATGAAACCACCAAAGAATGGATACCTAAAAACGGTATAAAAACCATTTCTTGTCCTTATCATCAAAAAGTGTTTTTAGATAGAACAGAAATGTATAGAGTAAATTCCTCTTGTTATTCTTTAGCTGAAATGAAACAAAAAAACTGGTTTTCACTTCCACCCATTTTAGAATATTATTACGCTCCTTTGCATCCTGAATACCAACCTTTACCTACATTTAAAAAAGATTGTTATCAAGCAGGAGAACAAAAAATGGAATTTATTTATCCCAAAAAAAACGAAGAAATTATCTTGCCAAAAGACTTTGATGAAACTACAAATCCAGTAGTGTTTAAACTGGCTCATCGTTCTCCCGAAACTATGGTGTATTGGTATCTAGATTCTGAATTTATTGGAACTACACAAACATTCCATGAGCTTTCAATTACACCAAAACCTGGGAAATATATTTTATCTGTGATGGATCAAGATGGAAATGAGTTGCGACAAAAAGTGGTTATAAAGTAGCATTTCCAACTTTGCCAAAGTTCTAAACTTTGGTAAAGATATTAACGTGAAACAATCTTAAATTCCCCAATTACGATAAGGAGTATTACTTAAAAGCGAATTATAATACCGAACATCGCCAGTAACTTCCTTCCCTAACCAAGAAGGCTTTTTAAAAGTTTCATTTTCTGAAGTTAGCTCAATTTCGGCAATAATTAATCCTTCATTTTCACCATAAAATTCATCTACTTCAAAAATATGTTTGCCTGATTTTATTTCGAATCTTGTTTTTTCAATTAGATTTGGTTCACAAATTTTTAAAAGCATTTCAGCTTCTTTAACAGGGATTTGTTTTTCCCATTCCATTCGGGTGGTTCCTTCTTTATTTGAAATTCCTTTTACGGTTATAAAAGCTTCTTCTCCTTTAATCCTAATACGAACCGTGCGTTCTTTATGAGTATTTAAAAACCCCTGAACGATTTTTGTTTTTTGGAAGGCTTCTGTTTTGAATTCTTCAGAAAGGACTAAATATTTTCTTTCTATTTCGAGCATGATTATATTCCTATAAAAAGGAATCTTTTAAATTATCTTTGACAAAGATAAACCTTTATAAAAGTTGGATGAAACCCTTTCATATAGAAAAATAATCCACGTAGATATGGATGCGTTTTACGCTTCGGTAGAGCAATTGGACAATCCCGAATTGCGTGGAAAACCAGTTGCTGTTGGCGGAAGTTCAAAACGCGGAGTGGTAAGTGCCGCTAGTTATGAAGCTCGAAAATTTGGAGTTAGAAGTGCTATGAGTAGTGTGATTGCTCTTAAAAATTGTCCTGAGTTAATCTTTGTAAAGTCAAACTTTAAACGATATCACGAGGTCTCGGACCAAATAAGAAAAATATTTCACGAATACACCGATTTGGTAGAACCACTTTCTTTAGATGAAGCCTATCTTGACGTTACCGAAAACAAAAAAGGGAATCCGAGTGCGACTTTAATTGCTGAAGAAATAAGACAAAAGATTAAAGAAAAAACAGGATTGAATGCTTCTGCTGGAATTTCCATCAATAAATTTATTGCTAAAATTGCAAGTGATATCAACAAACCAAACGGACAAAAAACAGTACCTCCCGATGAGGTTTTAGAATTTTTAGAAAGACTGGATATCAAGAAGTTTTATGGAGTTGGAAAAGTAACCGTAAAAAAAATGTATCGCTTAGGAATTTTTACTGGACTGGATTTAAAACAAAAATCGAAAGCGTTTTTAGAAGAGAATTTTGGAAAAAGTGGTCGGTATTATTATCACGTAGTTCGAGGAGAACATCACAGTCCTGTAAAACCTTCGAGAACCCGAAAATCATTAGCTGCTGAACGCACTTTTAGTGAGAATATCACTTCAGAAATATTTATGCTAAAAAAGCTAGAAACCATTGCCGAAGAAGTAGAACGCCGTCTTAAAAAAAGCAAAGTCGCTGGAAAAACCATTACTCTTAAAATTAAATACAGTGATTTTACACTCCAAACCCGAAGCAAAACTTTGCCTTTGTATATTTCGACCAAGGAATTAATTCTTGAAAATGTTAAAGAATTGTTATTTCAAGAACCCATGAAAAACTCGGTACGGTTGTTGGGAATAGCCCTATCGAATCTGAACAACGAAAAAGGAAAAGTTCCTAAAGAAAAAGTGGTGGCGGTTCAATTACAATTTGATTTTTAAATAGAGTTAGCCTTTTTTTAATATTTTTTTAGTTACAACACCTTCTTCAGTTTGTAATTGCATAAAGTAGATACCATTACTAAAGTTTGAAACATTAATGGTATTTATGCCTAGCAAAAACTTTCCCTCTTTTACTATTTTTCCATGGATGTTAAATAGTTTAAACGTAGTTTTTGACTTCGTTGAAACAACTAAAAAATCTGTTGTAGGATTAGGGTATATCTTGACGAAGGATTGATTAAAATCGAAAACACTTAATGCTTCACATTCTTCTTCGTTATTAACAAAAGTAGTATTGGCATCAATAGACCAATCCTCTAAATAGGAAGCACTTGCGTTATCTACAAAAATACAATCAAGATTAGACGACGTGGCATCAAAATAAATTATTGAAGCGTTATTGCCGTTTCTTATATCTATATTATTTAATTGAGCATTGGAATGAGCAACAAGTCTTTCTAAATTAATATTCTCTGTAAGTATTAATGAAGACAAATTATTATTTATACAACCTAGATTATTTAATTGAATATTATTAGATGTTTCTAAATTTTCTATGCTATTATGTCCAATATTTAAAGTTGTTAATTCGATATTTTGAGAAATATCTATACTTGTTAATTGATTGTCCCATGCAATTATATCTGATAAAACAACACATTGAGTAATGTTTAAATTGGTAAGTTGATTGCTATGGCAATCGAGCAAAGTAAGTGAAGAACATTGAGAAAGATCTAAACTGATTATCTGGTTTTCATAACATTCAATAGTGTGTAAATAAGAACTATTTAACTCTAAATTTGTTAAATAATTCCCCATACAAACCACCCAAGTTAGCTCAGTATTATTAGATAAATCTAAGGCAGTAAGGTTATTAAATGCACAACCAACTATAGATAGGGCAGTATTTTGAGAAAGGTCAATACTACTAACTTGGTTATAACTAAAATCTAAAAACTCTAAAGCTATAAAATCTTCAATCCCTGTAAGATCTGTTATTCCATAAAAAGAAGGTAAGTCTAAAGTAGTAACTGTATTAATATTAGCAGTTAAAACAAGGCCATTATTTGGAATACCATCCCCCATTCCTGTATTTTCTAAATAACCTTCAAAAACAGGATCTGGTATTACAGTGTATTGTGCGGAAATAATTGTTGTACTTAACAATAAAAATATAAAAAATATTTTTTTTTTCATAAATTGTATTTTAATGATTTATAATAATCTGTTTAATAGTTAGTTCTCCATTTTCAAAAAAATGAAGATAATAAATTCCTTCATCTAAGGAAGATACATCTAGGGTATTTAATACATTTTGGCTTTCTCCAGAAAGTACTACATTACCATAACTATCGCATAAATTAAAAGTGTAAATAGTGTTAAATGCCTTGTTTGTTAAATCTAAGTTTAAAACTTCGTTTGAAGAATTTGGATAGTAATTAAGTAATGAAGTAGCACAAGGATTTACTGCCGAGTTAGAATATGTTGAAACCAATTGAAGAAAAGGAAATACTGCTAAAGCTGTTTTTATTCTTTTACTTTGCTCAAATGTTAAATATTCCATACAATAGGGATGAGAATAAGACATGATGTTTTTTTCGTCTGGGTCATACCAATCTCCATTATCCTCAACCCCACTTCCTGTCCATTCGCAATTTGATAAATCTATATTAAAACCCATATTAGGGTCTGCTGGAGTATCTGTAATATAATCTCCACAAACATCAGAGTTTGAACCATCTACAAGTTCATCACATGCATCTGGGTCTTCGTTTGAATCTTCTCCATGATGTGTATGCCATAAATTAAACACGTGTCCCATTTCGTGAGAAAGAATGTGAGATTTTGGCAACGAATATAAAAGCTCTTCATATCCTACAAAATAACCAGTAACCATAAGCTTTGAAGTTTCTCCTACATTTGTTGTTGAACCATAACCCAATCCAGTAACAGGGTGTACAACAGAATCATCAAACAAATAAATATCTACTCCATCTTGATTCTCTGGTAAAGAAAGCCAATAACCAGCAGGATTATCAAATATAGCCGTATCATCAATATAATTTATAATATTATCCCAATCAAAATATATTTGATATGGATTAAAATCAAGATCTAGATAACTTAACGCCTCATTAACATCTGAAATAGATTGTCCACCAGTATGGTTATCTTTTCTAATCACATGAACATATATTTTAACACAAAAAGCATACTGTGAATAATCTGGGTGTGTTGTATTTAACAGAAGGGATTTATTTGGAGAATAATCTGAGGTAATACAGTAATCTTGACCCTTAATACTAAAAGTAAACAAAAGAATTAATAGCGGTAAGTAGCGGTAAGTTTTTTCATAATTGTTGCATTATCTAATAATTATGAATAAATATACAAAAAAAATGATTATTAAAATAATAACAATACTCATCATATATCTAATTATGATTAACATGTAATTCTTGAAAATGTTAAAGAATTGTTATTTCAAGAACTCATGAAAAACTCGGTACGGTTGTTGGGAATAGCCTTATCGAACCTGAACAACGAAAAAGGAAAAGTTCCAAAAGAAAAAGTAGTGACGGTTCAATTACAATTTCATTTTTAATGGAGTCTCGCAAAGACGCAGAGACCGCAAAGCAAAACAGAAAATAATATATGTGAGAAAACTACTTAATCTTTTTTTTAACCCTAACACACTCACATTATGAAAACTGTAAAAATTGTAAGCATTGCTTTAGTTAGCACTATTGTATTCTTCTCTTGTAAAAATGAGGAAAATACTCCCGAAACAATCAATCCTTCATCAACCAATTTAGCTCTTATAGAAGCTATTCCTTCCGAAGAAATTTCGACAAACGAATATCTTTATGTCACTGCTTCCACCGGACTTAGTTTAAGAGAATATGCCAATTTACAAAGCGAAAAACTAGCGGTTATGCCTTACGGAACTCGTGTAAAAGTAATTGCTTCTGAAAAAAAACCAACAATGAAAGTTGGCTCAATTAAAGGTGGAATGGACGAAATTGAATACAACCAAAAGAAAGGTTTTGCCTTTAATGGTTTCTTATCTAAATATTTCCCACCTGAAAAAGGAATTTCGGCAAAACGATATGCTGAAGAATTGAAAGTAGATTTTCCAGACATTTCATTTTTAAAAACGGTTGGAGGAACGGCAAGCAGACCCACCAATACAGAAACATTGATTTTACCTGAAGCACAATGGAATGAAGCATTTAATATAGCTCAAAATCTGTTTAAATTTCCAAAAGAATTTGTGTTCCCTTCTTCAAAAGGAAAGGATTTTGAAACCATTAAAGAGAAAAAGTTTCAGAGAGATGCTTCCAAAGCACTCAAAAGTTCTTGGACAAGTGAATTGCAGGTTTCTCGAAAAGACGAAGCTGTAACAAAAATTGAATATGTTTATAAAAACAAAGGTTTTTCAAAAGTTGTGAGTATTATAAAAGAAGAAAACTCTATGAAAATTTCAAGCACAGAAATAGTAGAATAAAAATTAGCGATAGGACGGCTTTGAGTCATCCTATCGCTTTTAAAATACCGTATTAATTTTGTAATTTGGCAACAAATAAAAAGCAATGCCAGGATTTCCTCCCATTATACTTTATGCAATTCCGTTTTTTGTGATTTCTATGCTTTTAGAATTGTATGTAACACTTAAAAAAGACATAAAAACCTATACTGCAAAAGATGCTTTTTCTTCTATAGCAATGGGTTTGGGCAATGTAGCGATTGGCTTTTTAAGTAAAATGATTGTTTTAGGTGCCTTGCTATATGTGTATGAAAACTTTCGCTTATTTACGATTCCTATCACTTGGTGGAGTTTTGTTTTGTTGTTTTTTGCAGACGATTTTTCGTATTATTGGTTTCACAGAGTTTCCCACGAAAATAGATTGTTTTGGGCATCGCATGTGATTCATCATTCTTCAAAACATTATAATTTAAGTACCGCTTTACGGCAAACTTGGACGGGCGGATTTTACTCTTTTTTGTTTTGGTTATGGCTTCCTTTAATTGGTTTTCATCCCGGAATGATACTATTTCAGATGGGAATAAGTTTAATATACCAATTTTGGATTCATACCCAAGTGATTCAGAAAATGCCTAAATGGTTTGAAGCAGTTTTTAATACTCCTTCGCATCACAGAGTTCATCACGGAAGCAATCCCATATATTTAGATAGAAATCACGCAGGAATTTTAATTATTTGGGACAAGCTATTTGGAACCTTTCAGCCCGAATTAGAAGAAGAAAAAGTAACTTATGGTTTAGTTAGTAACATAAATACTTACAATCCCATTATCATTGCTTTTAAGGAATGGATTGCTCTTTTTAAAGATGCTTTTACTGGAAATAAATCTTTAGCAAACCGAATAAAATACCTCTACAAACCTCCAGGTTGGACACATGATGGAAGCGGAAAACTATCGGAAGATTTACGAAAAGAGTGGTTAAAAAATCAAGCTAACTAATCTGAGAAACTCGAAGCGTATTTACCATCCCTTTTTCTTTCACCGGCATTGCTGCAAGGTTAATTAAGTAATCATTTTCTTGAACAAAACCTTTTTCGAAAGCTATTTCATTTACATCTTTTACCGTTTCGTCTGTACTAACATATTTATCGTAATAAAACGATTTTACGCCCCATAATAAATTAAGTCTAGACAGAATACGTTTGTTGGAAGTAAACACTAAAATATGTGCCGCTGGACGCCAAGCAGAAATCTGAAACGCCGTATAACCACTATTGGTTAAAGTACAAATTGCTTTGGCTTTTATCTCGTTTGCCATATGTGCTGCGTGATAACAAATAGATTTGGTAATATACCTTTCGGTTTTAATGGAAGGCGGTTTTTGTGGAACCGAAATTAATGGTGAATTTTCAACTTTACTTAAAATATCAGCCATTTTCTTGATTACTTCAACAGGATATTTTCCAACAGAAGTTTCCCCAGAAAGCATCACGGCATCTGCTCCATCCATCACAGAATTTGCTACATCGTTTACCTCAGCTCTTGTAGGCGTAAGCGAATCGATCATCGTTTCCATCATCTGAGTGGCTATAATTACAGGAATCCTTGCTTTTTTTGCAGTTAATACCAATTGTTTCTGAATTAAAGGAACTTCTTCAGCAGGAACTTCCACACCTAAATCACCACGAGCTACCATTAGTCCGTCACAATAAGCAACAATTTTTTTAATGTTACCGACTCCTTCAGGTTTTTCAATTTTTGCAATAATGGGTATTTTATAATCACTGTGTTTAGCGATTAATTTTTGTAATTTCTTTAAATCTTTGGCATATCTTACAAATGATAATGCAATCCAATCTACTTCTTGAGAAATGGCAAAAATAGCATCTCTTTTGTCTTTATCTGTTAATGCTGGTAATGACAATTTAGTATTGGGAAGATTTACTCCTTTTCTAGAGTTTAATATTCCTCCTTGAATAACCCTTGTCTTTACGGTATCAACACCATTTGTATCTGTTACTTCAAAAATAAGTTTCCCGTCATCTACTAAAATTCGTTCTCCCACATTTACATCTTCAGGAAAATTATTATAATTCATATAAACCCGTTTTTGGGTTCCTTCAAATTCTTTGCCTGTACAAAAATCTAATTCATCACCATCCTTTACTTCAACTCCTTCTTTCATCATACCTACTCGTAATTTTGGTCCTTGTAAATCGGCAAGAACTGCAGTATTAGTTCCAAGCTCTTCACCGAGTTCTCTGATTATTTTAATGTTTGATTTTACAATATCATAATCGGCGTGAGAAAAATTAATTCTGAAAACATCAACGCCTTCTAAAATCATATTTTTCATAATCTCTCTTCTACTTACGGCTGGCCCTAAGGTTGCCACAATTTTTGTTCTTTTCTGATTTGGCATTAGTTAAAAAATTAGATTGTCTTTAGATTTAATTTTATCTGTATCAACTTCATAAGCAGATATTACTTGTTTAATTTCATTAATGGATGAAATTAAATTTCTGGTGGAAACTTTTTCATAATCTGAATGAATTTTAAGAAAAAAATCTGCCGTTTTAAATTCATTAATTAAAAAAACTGTAATTGATTTTTCTGAATATAACTCGTTAAATAATCCAC
>JALWUJ010000053.1:59417-77591 GCA_027080135.1 Flavobacteriaceae bacterium
AATTATAATTATTTGTTTCGACCAGTTTGTTTTTATTTGCAACTAAATTATAATGAAAAAAATTATGCTTGTTTTCATATTCAAAAATAGGAAAAGAAAACTCTAAACCATTAATTGAAATATTTACATCTTTTTCTTTTCTTGCTAATTGTAATGAAACAAATTTATTTAGCATATAAGCCATTTTATAAGGCTCTTCGCTACAATGAATAGCTATTAAAGAATAATCTTCTTCAAAATCTTTATCCAATACAAGTTTATGATGAGCTGACATTTATAATATATTCAAGTAAAAAGTAAATGCTTTTTATTTTATTCAAAGAAATAGAAAAAAGTTGGAAATCAATAATTTTATAAGACGGATTATTGTTTTATACAACGTAAAATTTACGTTACTTCATTTCTCTATCAATTTCTCTTTTTAATTTGTAGTAAGCTCTTTTAGCAGCAATTTCTTCTGCTTTTTTCTTTGAAGTTGCTCTAGCTTTTGAAACCGTTTCTTCCTCTAATTTTAATTTTACTGCAAAGTGTTTTAAGGCATCGTTACCGTTGTCTTCATAAACATGAAACTTAAAAGCTTTTTTGTTTTTTTGGCACCATTCTATAAATAGGCTTTTATAGCTAATTATTTTTCCTTCAAGTTTCTGAATATCTACATAAGGTTTTATAACTCTTTTATTCATAAACCTTTCGGCGTATTTATAGCCTTTGTCTAAAAAAATAGCACCTACCAAAGCTTCAAATAGATTTCCATGAATGTTTTGTCCAAATTGGGTAGTAGGTATGGAAGTTTTTACCAAACCTATAAGATTTAAATCTTTTCCTAATTCGTTTAAATGCTCTCTACTTACCACTTTCGATCGCATTTTGGTAAGATAACCTTCATTTCCTCCGGGTACTTTTTTATACAAATGAGAGGCTATAATTGAACTAATAATAGCGTCACCTAAAAACTCCATTCGTTCATAATTTTTCTGACTCCCATCGTTGTTTTTTTCATTTTTAGAACGATGTGTAAATGCCTCTTCAAAAAGTTGAATGTTTTTTGGACGATAAAGAATAATCTTTTTTATGGCATAAAAAAAATCCCCGTCCTCTTCGGTACGGGGTGTAAATAAATTTTTAATAGAAGCCATATTTATTTAAACTATACTTACATTTTTTTAAACACGACGCAGGCATTGTGCCCACCAAAACCAAAAGTATTGCTCATCGCAATTTTTACATCTCGTTTTTGTGCTTTGTTTAAAGTAAGATTTAATGATGGATCTATATTTTCATCAACCGTAGTATGGTTAATGGTAGGAGGAACAATTCCGTTTTTAATAGATAAAATAGATGAAATTGCTTCAATAGCACCTGCTGCTCCCAGCAAATGTCCTGTCATAGATTTGGTAGAATTAATACTAATGTTCTTAGCGTGTTCGCCAAATACCTTAGAAATTGCTTTTAATTCAGCAACGTCTCCCAATGGTGTTGAGGTTCCGTGAGTATTAATAGCATCTACGTCTTCAGGAGTTATATTAGCATCACGTAAGCAATTAAGCATTACTCGTTCAACACCAATTCCTTCAGGATGTGGAGCTGTCATGTGATGTGCATCACTAGACATTCCACCGCCTAAAACTTCGGCATAAATTTTAGCACCTCTTGCTTTTGCGTGTTCGTATTCTTCAAGAATTAACGCTCCTGAACCTTCACCTAGTACAAAACCATCACGAGTAGCATCAAAGGGTCTTGAAGCAGTTTCTGGGCTTTCATTTCGGGTAGATAATGCGTGCATTGCATTAAAACCTCCCATTCCTGCAATGGTTACTGCAGCTTCAGATCCTCCAGTTACAATAACGTCGCACTGCCCTAACCGAATATAGTTAAAAGCATCTATCATTGCATTTGCTGAAGAAGCACAAGCCGAAACCGTTGTATAATTAGCACCCATAAATCCATATTTAATAGAAATATTAGCTGGGGCAATATCGGCAATCATTTTAGGAATAAAGAAGGGGTTGAAACGCGGTGTTCCATCCCCTTCAGAAAAATTTGTCATTTCGTTCTGAAAAGTTTCTAGTCCACCAATACCTGCTCCCCAAATTACACCCACTCTGTATTTATCTACCCTCTCGAGGTCAATACCAGAATCTGCTATTGCTTCGTCGGAAGCAACTAAGGCATATTGTGCGAATCGATCTAGTTTTCTAGCTTCTTTTCTGTTGAAATGTGTTAATGGATCGAAGTTTTTAAGTTCGCAAGCAAATTTAGTTTTGAACTTTTCAGTATCAAAATAAGTAATATTTGCACAACCACTTTTACCAGCAACTAATGCTTCCCAATAATCGGGAACATTATTACCAATAGGGGTTAGTGCACCTAATCCTGTAACTACAACTCGCTTTAAATCCATGTAGAAGTCGGTTTATTTAGCTCCTTCTATGTATGTAATCGCTTGACCAACCGTTGCGATATTTTCGGCTTGATCGTCTGGTATTTGAATATCAAATTCTTTTTCAAATTCCATAATAAGTTCTACAGTATCCAATGAGTCTGCTCCTAAGTCGTTTGTGAAGCTAGCTTCTGTTACAACTTCGTTTTCGTCAACACCTAATTTGTCCACGATAATAGCTTTTACTCTTGATGCAATGTCTGACATAATTTTTGTTTTTAAATTTTAATTATAATTGGCAAAAATAAAATATTTTAACTGAAAACAATACTTTAAAGTTAAAATGTGATTTTAAAAATAAACATTTTAGCTGAGTAATTCTTCAATTACTTTATTTTTGTGAATTATTAACCTATTTTTTCATCCTATAAATATACAAATAATTAATGAAACGAATTGTAATTTTTGCATCGGGAAGTGGTACAAACGCTCAAAATATCATTGTATCATTTCAGAAAAATAGGCTAGCCGAAGTAACTTTAGTACTTTCAAATAAAAGCGATGCAAAAGTTTTAGAAAGAGCTAAAAAATTAAATGTTTCGGCTAAAAGTTTTTCAAAAGAAGAATTAATTACTTCGGAAGAGATTTTAACTATATTGAAACATGAAAACCCCGATTTAATTGTCCTTGCTGGATTTTTACTGAAATTTCCTAAATTTATTCTGAAGGAATTTCCAAATAAAGTCATTAATATTCATCCTGCATTATTACCAAAATACGGTGGAAAAGGAATGTATGGAATGAAAGTTCATGAATCTGTAGTAGCAAATAAAGAATCGGAAACAGGAATTACTATTCATTATGTAAATGAAAATTATGATGAAGGAGCAATTATTTTTCAGAAAAGTTTTCCTCTTTCAAAAAATGATACCGCAGAAACCGTAGCGAGTAAAATTCACGAATTGGAATATGAGTTTTTTCCAAAGGTAATTGAGGGGTTGTTGAAGGAAAAGAAAATTTAAATAGAATTAAAAACATCCCCCTTAATCCCCCTTCAAAGGAGGAATAGATTATGGCAAAAAAACAAAAATATTATGTAGTCTGGCACGGGAATCCTCCCGGTATTTTTGATAGCTGGAAAGAATGTCAACGTTCTATCAAAGGAATTTCGGGAGCACAATACAAATCGTTTTTAACCTTTGCCGAAGCTAAAAAAGCTTATAATAGAGAATACACAGATTATAAAGGTGTTAATACCAAAAAAAAAGTGTTAAGCAAAGAACAATTGGCTTTAATTGGTGAACCTAATTTATACTCAATTTCTGTAGATGCCGCTTCGAGTGGAAATCCAGGAAAAATGGAATACCGAGGTGTAGATACCCAAACCAAAAAACAATTGTTTCATCAAGGTCCTTTTTTACAAGGCACCAATAATGTTGGTGAGTTTTTAGCTTTGGTTCACGGATTGGCTTATTTAAAGAAAATAAATTCAGATAGAGTCATTTACAGCGATTCTAAAATTGCAATGGGATGGGTAAAACGAAAAAAATGCAATACCAAGTTAAAACCATCTGCAAAAAACAGAAAACTATTTGAGTTAGTGGCACGGGCTGAATATTGGCTTAAAAACAACACTTATAAAACCGTTATTATAAAATGGGAAACCAAAGCTTGGGGTGAAATTCCTGCCGATTTTGGTAGAAAATAATACACTTACAAATTACTAAAAAACCCTATCTTTGCCCTTTCATTTAAATCCCTTTTATGAGTAAACTTGTTATTGTTGGAACCGTTGCTTTCGACGCTATAGAAACCCCTTTCGGGAAAACAGATAAAATCCTTGGCGGTGCTGCAACCTTTATTGGTTTAGCTGCTTCACAATTTAAAGTCGATGGAGCAATCGTTTCTGTTGTTGGAGGTGATTTCCCAAAAGAATATATTGCTATGTTAGCCGATAGAGGTCTAGATGTTTCAAGCCTTGAAGTAGTGGAAGATGGAAAAACATTTTTCTGGAGCGGAAAATACAGCCACGATATGAATACTCGTGATACACTGGCTACCGAACTAAACGTGCTTGCCGATTTTAATCCAGTAGTCCCAGAAAATTATAAAAATGCCAAAGTAGTAATGTTAGGTAATCTTCACCCAATGGTACAATTAGGAGTGATTGAGCAAATGACCGAAAAACCAAGCTTAGTAATCTTGGATACAATGAATTTTTGGATGGACAGTGCCTTAGACGATTTAATGAAAGTAATTGCAAAAGTAGATGTAATTACAATTAATGACGAAGAAGCAAGACAGTTAACTGGAGAATATTCTTTAGTAGTCGCTGCCAAAAAAATTATGACAATGGGACCTAAATATGTAGTCATTAAAAAAGGAGAACACGGAGCATTATTGTTTCACGAAGATGAAATATTTTACGCACCAGCATTGCCATTAAAAGAAGTATTTGACCCAACAGGAGCAGGAGATACTTTTGCAGGAGGGTTTGCAGGATATTTAGCAAAAACAGGAGACTTTAGTTTTGACAACCTTAAGAAAGCAATTATTTACGGCTCGGCATTGGCTTCATTTTGTGTAGAAAAATTTGGAACCGAACGGATGGTCAATTTAGGTAAAGAGGAATTGTTTCAACGAATCCTTCAATTTAAAAGCTTAACACAATTCGATTTAGATTAAAATATATACGCCCTGTTTTGCAGGGCTTTTTTTATAACCTATTTTTGCATTATTATGAGTGACGCGTTAAAACATGAATGTGGAATTGCATTAGTTAGACTTCTGAAACCATTAGAATTCTACAAAAAAAAATACGGATCTGCTTTCTACGGAATCAATAAAATGTATTTAATGATGGAGAAGCAGCACAACCGTGGTCAGGATGGTGCTGGTTTTGCAAGTATCAAACTCAATGTGGATCCTGGAGAACGTTATATAAGTAGAGTTCGTTCTAATGCTCAACAACCTATTCAGGATATATTTGCACAGATTAATAGTCGAATTAATCACGAACTTACCAATCACCCTGAGTTTAAAGAAAATGTTGACGCTCAGAAAAAAAACATTCCTTATCTGGGCGAATTAATGTTAGGTCACGTTCGCTACGGAACTTTCGGCGGAAATAGTGTAGAACACGTACACCCTTTTTTACGTCAGAATAACTGGATGCACCGTAATTTAATTATTGCAGGGAATTTTAATATGACCAACACCACGCAGTTGTTTGACAATCTGATTAAACTCGGAATGCACCCAAAAGAAAAAGCTGACACCATTACGGTAATGGAAAAAATCGGTCATTTTCTGGACGATGCTGTGAGTAAATTATATAAGAAATCTAAAAAACTAGGACTTTCAAAAATTGAAGCCTCCCCCTATATTGTTGAAAATTTAAACTTGGCAAAAATCCTTCGGAAGTCATCCAGAGATTGGGATGGCGGCTATGCGATGGCTGGGTTATTAGGTCACGGAGATGCTTTTGTTTTAAGAGATCCTGCAGGAATTAGACCTGCCTTTTATTATAAAGATGATGAAGTGGTGGTGGTTGCTTCAGAAAGACCTGTAATTCAGACTGTTTTTAATGTTCCTTTTGAAGAAGTAAAAGAACTAAATCCCGGTCATGCCCTTCTGTTAAGAAAGGACGGTTATATGAAAATTTCAAAAATACTAGAACCTTTAGAAAGAAAATCATGTTCGTTTGAACGTATTTATTTTTCAAGAGGAAGTGATGCAGAAATATATCAAGAACGGAAAGAATTAGGAAAATTAGTCATGCCTAAAGTTTTGGAAGCGATAGATTATGACACGGAAAACACCGTGTTTTCATTTATTCCGAATACAGCGGAAACTTCATTTTACGGAATGCTTGAAGCTGCTCAGGACGAATTAAACAAGCAAAAAAACGATACCATTTTACGAGAAAAAGAAGGCTTAACTAACGAGCGACTTCAGGAAATACTTTCACATAAAATTAGAACCGAAAAAATTGCCATTAAAGATGTAAAACTTCGAACTTTTATTACCGAAGATAGCAGTCGTGACGATTTGGTAGCTCACGTTTACGATGTTACTTATGGCGTAGTTAAACCTGAAGATAATTTGGTAATTATTGACGATAGTATTGTTCGTGGCACCACTTTAAAAAAGAGTATTCTTAAAATGATGGATCGATTAAACCCCAAACAAATTGTGGTGGTTTCTTCGGCTCCACAAATTAGGTATCCCGATTGTTACGGTATTGATATGGCACGATTGGAAGGGTTAATTGCATTTCAGGCTGCAAAAGCACTACATGAAGACCGAGGAAATAAAACTATTATTGATGATATTTATCAGAACTGTAAAAAGGATGAAAATCTTAATGACAATGAGCAAATTAATCATGTAAAAGAATTGTACGCTCCATTTACCGATGAAGAAATTTCGGATAAAGTAGCAGAATTGATAAGTGAAGAAAGTATTTCCTCTAAAGTAAAAGTGATTTTTCAATCGGTAGATGATCTTCATAAAGCCTGTCCTAACGATTTGGGCGATTGGTATTTTACAGGTGATTATCCAACTCCTGGAGGAAACCGAGTGGTCAACAAAGCCTTTATTAATTTTGTAGAAGGAAACCCAGAAAGAGCTTACTAATTTTATGTCTGGTCGAATGTGGTCACTGAGCGGAGTCGAAGTGCAGTCGAGACCTCAATATCTAAATTTGATATGAAACCTCTCTTTACCGAAACACAAAAATTTACACAATGGTGGTTGTGGCTATTGTTATTAGGAATAGCCTACCTTCCAATTAACGGAATATACCACCAATTATATTTAGGTGAAGAATATGGAAGTAAACCGATGTCTGATTTAGGTCTGATTGTTTTTTCAATATTTGTGTTTCTTCTTATTGCCTTCTTTTATTTCCTTCAGTTAAAAACAGAAATTACATCCGAAGAAATCACTATGAAATTTTTTCCATTAGCTACAAAAAAGGTAAAATGGGAAGAAGTTTCAGAAGCAAAAATCGTTAACTATGGTTTTGTTGGTGGTTGGGGAGTTCGACTATGGACACCCTACGGAACGGTTTATAATACCAAAGGAAAAATAGGGCTTGCAATTGAATTAAAAAACGGTTCAAAATTTTTAATCGGTACTCAAAAAGAAACGGAGTTAAAAAGCGTTCTGAAAGAAATCACTTCTTTAAATGAAGCCAAAAAAAGATCCTAAAACCTACGAACCTTTAGAGGAAAAACTGAATGTTTACACACACGCATTCGGATTGTTGCTTAGTGTTGCCGCTTTTGTTTTATTGGTTGTTAAAGCATCGATGGATGGAAGCTCTTGGCGAATAGTGAGTTTCAGTATTTTTGGAGTGAGCTTAATTGTGTTATATACCGCTTCCACTTTATTTCACAACGCTAAAACTCCAAAACTAAGAACGCGATTAAACATTTTTGATCACGCTTCTATCTATGTATTAATTGCAGGAAGTTACACTCCTTTTACGCTAGTTACCTTAAACGGAACATTAGGCTGGGTGCTTTTTGGAGTTTCTTGGGGAATAGCTTTAGCAGGAGTTATCTTAAAACTTTTTTACACAGGTAAATATGAAAAAGCTTCCACCATCGCTTATGTATTCATGGGCTGGATGATTGTATTTGCCATAAAACCACTCATCGCCAATTTAGCTCCCGAAGGATTACAATGGTTGGTTTGGGGAGGAATATCCTATACCGTTGGAGCGGTTTTATACAGCATTAACAAGTTGAAATTTAACCATGTAATCTTTCATGTTTTCGTTTTAATGGGAAGTTTTTGTCATTTTATGGCGGTATATTACTATGTGTAATGTTAAAATTTAGTGCATTTTATCTAAAGGCGTGTTTTTTAACGAGTATTTAATTAAGTTCATCTAAAAGTAGGAAATCTCTTGCTTATATATTCAATTTAAAGTTTATATTTGAGCATACCATAGCATAAGTAGGTTAAGTTCATGGTAGATTTGGGGCAAAAAAAGGTGAACTCTCGTTTACCTTTTTTTATGCTCAAAATCTAAATATGGGGTGGCGAGTAAAACGAATGTTTATTAGATAACAACACCGTTTCTTACGAGCCGTTTTTACTTCTCTTCTGAACTCTCGTTTACCTTTTTTTATGCCCAAAATCTTGGGGTGGTGAACTAAATAAGTAATGGTAATTTAGTTATACACACTTAAGCGAACCGTTTTTATTTTTTTATGATCTCTTGTGCTAATAATTTTATGCCCAAAAACTAAATCTTTGTGGTGAATATAACAGGTATTTATTTGATAATAAAATGGTTGTTACGAGCTTTATTGTTTTTGTATTTTTTTATCTTAAAACATATTAACAATTTTAATTAACTTTATCCAGAAGTTATGGGCAATTAGACAGAACACTGAAATAGAAAAATGGCAACAGATGGAACGAAAATAATTGATGGAGATACTGCTCATGATACATATTGGGGAATAATGGATTTATATGATAGCGGAGCAAATTTAGATATGATTATTGATGAATTTCCTTTAAAACAAAGAGAATATTTTGACGAATTCGATAATGAAATTTATGTGACAAGTTGTGGACTTGCATATTGGGAAATAGGTTTAATGAATTCTGATAGACTTAATTACATTAAAGACATAATAAAGAAAGATGCTTGTGTCAAAGAATGGTCGAATTATTCTGAAAAAGATGGGAAATCAAGAAAAAATATTCTGAAACGGTATTTGACAAAAATTTCAAAAAAGAATGAAAAAATAAGAAAGCGAAAAAAATTTAGAAAAATTAGCAACTTTATTTTCAATGAAAATTCTGTTTTAACTTTCAAACTGTCAACTGGAGAATATGTTGTAACAGTTTGTGTGAAAATTGATCAATACAGTAGAAGTTGTAATTATTGGTTTGTTCCAACTACATTTAAATCATCAGATAAACCAACTTTAATTGAAATTAAAAACTCTGAAATTTTAGGTAGAACGATTGAAAGTGGTTATAATAGAGAACAAACTAAAACTACTCAATCTGGAATTGAAAACATTTGGAACTATGTTGGAGGTAATCCTAATTTCTTTTTTGGCTTTGTGGTAAATGCAATAGAACATAAAGATTTATTGAATATTAAGAATAAATTTGAAAAAATTGGAGAATTAAATCTTATCAATGGACTTAAAGAAATTGGTTCGTTAGGATATGAAGATACTTTTGAAAGATATGATGAAATGTATTCTGAATTGGACAAACAAATTAAAATATTTGGATTTAAAAAATATCCGATGAAAATAGTGATAAATGAATAAAAAAAGGGCAACCTATTTCAGTATAATACACTCTGTACCTGAATTCAAGCAGAGGAAGTACATTAATATAAAGAGGATAACTATGAAAACAAAATTAGTAATTATGGCAATAGCAGTGCTAACACTGTTTAGTTGTAACAATAGAGACCAAAAAAGTGCAGATAAAACAGCACAAATTGACAATATAAAAACTATCTATTTTGGTGGCGATATTATTACAATGGAAGGCGATAAGCCAGAATATGCAGAAGCAGTAGTTCGTAAAAATGATAAAATTGTATTTGTAGGTAAAAAAGATAAAGCATTAAAAGAATATCCAAATGCAGTTCAATTTGACTTAACAGGCAAAACAATGGTACCTGCATTTTTAGATGGTCACAGTCACATATATAATGTCGGATTTGCTGCATTGGCAGCTAATTTACTTTCTCCACCAGACGGTCCGGGAAAAAATTTCGAGAGTATCGTAAAAATCTTAAACGAATATAAAAATTCAGAAGAAGGAAAATACATGATTAATAAACTCGGTTGGATAATCGGAAATGGTTATGACGATTCACAATTAGAAGAAAAGGATCATCCAACAGCTGAAATATTAGACCAAGTTAGTACAGATATTCCAATAATAATAATTCATCAATCAGGACATTTAGGAGTAATCAATTCTAAAGCTAAGGAGATGATGAAAATTAATACCAATTCAAAAGACCCAAAAGGAGGAGCATTTCGAAGAGACAAAAATGGTAATCCAACTGGAGTATTAGAAGAAGGTGCATTTTTTAGTGTATTATTTCCAGTTATTAGTAAATCTGATCCAGAATTTGCTTTAAAATGTGTTAATAAAGGGCAAGAGGAGTATGCTAAAAATGGGTATTTAACAGCTCAAGACGGAAGAACAACTCCTGGACAACTTGAAATATTAAAAACAGCTGCAAAAAATAATAAATTATATATAGATGTAGTTGCATATCCTGATATTACTTTAGGTACAGACTATATTTCGGGCGATGTTTATAGTCCATCACATAAATATAAAAACAGGTTTAGAATTGGTGGTGTTAAACTTACACTAGATGGATCTCCACAAGGAAAAACAGCATGGTTAACCCAGCCATATTTGGTTCCTCCCACAGGGCAAAAAAAAGGTTATAAAGGATATCCTGTAATGACTGATGAACAAGCAATAGAATACGTTAAAACTGCTTTCAAAAACAAATGGCAGATTCTGTGCCACACTAATGGTGATGCGGCGATAGACCAATACATTAATGCGATTAATAAAGCTGAAAAAGAATTTGGATATCCAGATCACAGAACAGTTCTTGTTCATGGACAAACCTTGAGAAAAGACCAAATACCTGAGTTGGTAAAATTAGGAATTTACCCTTCACTTTTTCCTATGCATACTTTCTATTGGGGCGACTGGCATGTAAATTCTGTTTTAGGCGAACCTAGAGCAAGTTATATTTCGCCATGTAGAGATGTTGTAGATGCAGGTTTAACGATAACATCGCATCATGATGCTCCTGTTACTTTCCCTAATTCTATGCGAGTGTATGACGCTACGGTAAACAGAATTACTCGAAGTGGAAAAATTTTAGGAGCAAACCAGCGACTTACTGCATACGAAGGATTAGAAACATTTACAAAATGGGCAGCTAAACAATATTTTGAAGAAGATACAAAGGGTACAATAACGGTTGGAAAACTAGCGGACTTTGTAATTTTAGATAAAAATCCACTAAAGATTGACCCAATGACCATTCATGATATTAAAGTTATGGTAGCGATAAAAGAAGGAAAAACCGTTTATTTAAACAAATAATATTGCCATCAAAGGCTATACTAAATACGAGTAAGGCACTAAATATGTATATTATATCAATAAATAAAATTAGTGATAATATGAAAGTTTGGAGTTTCAAAAAACCCACATTACTCTTAACTGAACCCTTTGCATGAAAACACAAAACCAAAAATAAAATTGAAAAAATGAACAAAATATTAATTACCATTTTTATAATAACTCTAACAAGTTGTTTAAATACAAATAAGAAAGATAAAAATATGGATAAAGATAGTAAACCCGATAATGAAAAATCAACGAAAAAAGACACCATTCCAAAAATTACAGGAATTGGTGGAATTTTCTTTTATTCAGACAATCCGAAAAAAACAAATGAATGGTACACTAAAAATTTGGGTATTGAAATTAACGATTGGGGTTCTTCAAGTTTTGAATCCAGAGACATTAATAAACCTGACCAGGTAAATTCTCTTCAGTGGAAACTTTTTAAAAATGGAGACAACTATTTTTCGCCATCAAAAAAGGGGTTTATGATTAATTACCAAGTTCAGAATATTGAGTTACTTGTAAGAAAGCTCAAAGAAAATGGAGTGAACATACTGGACAGCATTGCGACTTACGATTATGGAAAATTTGTTCATATTATGGATAATGAAGGAAACAAAATTGAATTATGGGAACCTGTTGATTAACACAGAATAAAAATTGAAAAAAAAGCTATACATATTATTATTTTTTTTAACAACTATCATTTTTTTATATACCTCTAGTAGTACAAAAACCTATATTGGCAGGTATGTAAAATGGAGAGCCTCTGATATTGAGGATTTTAAAAAGTTTCCTAAATATGAATTTAAAGCAGCTTCAAATCCTTTTTGTTTTTTCGAGAAATTCGAAAACAAAATCAATACTATTAAAGTAACTAAAAACGATAATAATAAAGTTGAATTAATTAATGTTTTACAGAAATCTGAAACTACTGCTTTTTTGATTATAAAAAATGATACTTTAATCTTTGAAAAGTATCTAAATGGTTATACAAAAAATTCAATAAACACTTCTTTTTCAATAGCAAAATCAATTACATCATTAATTACTGGAGTGGCTATTGACGAAAAACTAATTCATAATGTAAATGACCCTGTTATAAATTATATACCAGATTTAATTAACACAGACTCTAATTATAAAAATTTACTTATCTCACAATTATTGGATATGCGTAGTGGTATACAATTTAAAGATCACGATTTACCTTGGGGAGATAAACCAAAAGCATATTACTACCCTAATTTAAGAGAAAGAATACTCGAATTACCTCTTGAATATAAACCTGGAACTAAATTTAAATATAATTCTTACAATCCAATTCTTATAGGAATGATTATTGAAAAGGTTACAAAGCTTCCTCCAGCAAAATACTTTGAGCAAAAATTATGGAATGAATTGGGTATGGAATATCCAGGTTCGTGGAGTATGGATAGTGAAAAATCTGGGATGACAAAAATGGAAAGCGGGCTAAATATTAGAGCCATAGATTTTGCTAAGTTTGGACGACTTGTATTAAATAATGGCAATTGGAACGGAAAACAATTAATTTCAAAAGATTGGATGAATTATAGTTTTACTATTTCGGAGAAATACAAATTGTCTGAGTTTGACAATGATTTATATTATCGAAATTTTTGGTGGATTTATGCCAATAAAAGGAATGCAGACTATGAAATAAATAGTATTGCAGGAACAGGTCATTTAGGTCAGTATTTGTTTGTTTTCCCAAAAGAAAAAATAATTATTTTAAGAATGGGAAAAGAAAATAAAAAAGTGGATTCGTGGAGAAATATTTTTGTTGAAATTGTAGATTATATTAAAAACAACTAGTTAATTGAAAAAAAGTTAAAAATACTGTTGTCTTAAGGTAAATTTTTTCAATAAAAAACCCTACATAAAGCAGGGTTTTTATAATTCTAAAAAGAATAAAAATTCTTATTTATTAGCTTCATATCTTTTTGAAACTTCTGCCCAATTAATCACATTAAAAAATGCGTTAACATAGTCAGGCCTTCTGTTTTGGTAATTTAGGTAATAAGCGTGTTCCCAAACATCCAATCCTAAAATTGGAGTTCCACTACATTTAACACCAGGCATTAACGGATTGTCTTGGTTAGGAGTTGAAGCAACTTCCACTTTTCCACCTTTATGCACACATAACCAAGCCCAACCTGAACCAAATTGTGTTTTTGCAGCCGTAGAAAAAGCATCTTTAAAAGCTTCAAAACTTCCGAAGGCATCGTTTATAGCAACGGCTAAATCTCCTGTAGGTTCTCCGCCACCGTTTGGTGACATCACTTCCCAAAAAAGACTGTGATTGTAATAACCACCACCATTATTTCTAACAGCTCCGTTATTCATATCTAAATTTTGTAAAATGTCTTCGATAGATTTTCCTTCTAAATCGGTTCCTTCAATGGCACCGTTAAGGTTATTTGTGTATCCTTGATGATGTTTTCCGTGGTGAATCTCCATGGTACGTGCATCAATATGTGGTTCTAATGCATCAAAAGCATAGGGTAACGCAGGTAATGTAAATGACATAACTATATATTTATTGATTATTAATTTTGTTTTCCAAAAGTACATAAATCTAAATTTAAAACCGAAATGGCAATTATTTCATTCTTATACTATCATAGATTATTCTAATATGTACTTTTAAACCCTCAAAAATTTTTATCTTTACAAAAAGCTTTTTTCTTGAATACTACCCCTCAATTTACCATTTATGATGCCGCTGCTGGAAGCGGAAAAACCTTTACTTTGGTGAAGGAATACCTTAAAATTCTTCTAAAATCCAAACAAGAAGGTTACTACAAATACATTCTCTCCATCACCTTTACCAATAAGGCTGTAGCTGAAATGAAACAGCGAATTATACAAAATTTAATGGCTTTTTCGGAAGATGATTTTTCTAAAAATCCATCTGATATGGCGAAAATTATTTCGGAAGAAATGGATCTTTCTTTGGAAGAAATTCAAAAAAAATCAAAAAGAATTATCCACCATTTATTACATAATTATTCTAGTTTTTCGGTGGAAACTATTGATAGCTTTAATCATCGTTTAATTAGAACCTTTGCAAGAGATTTGAAGCTTTCTGGAAATTTTGAAGT
Organism: Flavobacteriaceae bacterium; assembly: GCA_027080135.1. GTDB lineage: Bacteria > Bacteroidota > Bacteroidia > Flavobacteriales > Flavobacteriaceae > Marifrigoribacter. Next base: position 74,085 of record JALWUJ010000053.1, read on the forward strand.
CAGTTTAGATATCGACAAAATTCTTGCGGAAGCGGTCGATTTATTAATTTCGAAAGCAGGACAAGACCCTCAAATTACCAAAGCCTTAATCGATTATACTTTAGAAAAGACGGACGACGACAAATCTTGGGACATCTCTTTAGACATTGCAAAAGCTTCCAAAATTATTTTTAATGAAAACGACGTTCCTCATCTTCAAAAATTAAAAGAAAAAAGTTTTGATGATTTTTTAAATTTTAAAACCCATATTTTAAAACAAGAAAAAGATATTCGAAAAGCAATTAACAACAAAGCAACTGCTGTTTTGCAAAAATTTGAAGCAGAAGGATTAGGAGTTAAAGATTTTTCGAGAGGAACTCTTTTTAACCATTTTCTTAAAATTTTAGCAGAAAATTTTGACAAAGTTTATGATAATAAACTTCTTCAATATTTACAAAACCAAGAAAATATTTATAAAAAAGATACTCCTTTAGCTATTTCAACAAAAATAGACAACTTAATACCTTTTATTTTAAACCATTATTTATCCATTAAAAAATTAGTTTATCAACTAAAACTAATCTCGGCTTACCTAAAAAGCATTACACCACTTTCGGTAATTAACTCGGTAAACCAACAAATTGAAACTATAAAAGAAGAACAAAATATTTTACCTATTTCAGAATTTAACCAATTAATAAATGCTGAAATTAAAGACCAACCCACCCCTTTTATTTATGAGAGAATGGGTGAACGATATCGCCATTTTTTTATCGATGAATTTCAGGATACTTCCAAACTTCAATGGAACAATTTAATGCCTTTGATAGATAATTCGCTTTCTCAGGAATATGCAAACAAAACCAAAGGAAGCCTTATGTTGGTAGGTGATGCCAAACAATCTATTTATCGATGGCGTGGTGGATTACCAGAACAATTTATAGATTTGTGTACTAAAAATAAAGTATTTCAAATACAACAAGAGGTATTAAATTTACCTACTAATTTTCGCTCTTTAAAAGAAATTGTCTCTTTTAATAACGACTTTTTTACCTTTGTTTCTAAGCATTTTGATAATGATAACCATCAAAAATTATATCAAAAAGGAAACCAACAAAAACACACCAACAAAGAAGGAGGTTATATAAAATTTGATTTTTTAGAATACAAAAACGTAGAAGAATCTCACGAAATTTATGCAGAAAAGGTGAAGGATACTATTGTTCATTTACTCCAAAACGGATTTCAAGAAAAAGACATTTGTATTTTAACTCGTAAAAAAAAGCAAGGAATCACTATTGGTTCTTATCTTCAAGAAAACAACATTACCATTGTTTCTTCCGAAACTCTTTTGTTGGCACATTCACCAAAAGTTCGGTTTTTAATAGATTGTCTTACCCTGAGTCTGTTTCCGAATAATGATGAAGTAAAAATTTCGTTATTAGAATTTCTTCATACACATCTTTCCATTAAAATAGAAAAACATCCTTATTTTTCTTCTCTCATAAACAAAAGTACTTTTTTAAATTATCTAAAAGAGCAATTTGATTTTTCATTTACACAAATGCAATCTCAATCTCTTTACGACAGTCTGGAATATTGTATCAGAAAATTTAAGGTCAATGAGGAATCCGATGCTTATTTATTCGGGATTATGGATATGGTTTTTGAATTTCAGCAAAAACCCAATACCAGTAAAATTGCTTTCTTAGAAGAATGGGAACTTCAAAAAGAAAAAGCGAGTATTCCAGTGAGTGAAGAGGTAAACGGTGTTCAAATAATGTCTATTCATAAATCAAAAGGATTAGAATTTCCTGTGGTTATTTTTCCTTATGCAGATATTGATATTTATGAAGATCGGTACCCAAAAAACTGGTTTCCTGTAAACGAAGAAGATATTAATTTTGACGAAACCTTAATTTACAGTTCCTTAACTAGAATTAAAGAATTTGGTGAAAAAGGTGAAGAAATTTACCACAATCAAAGACAAGTTTTAGAGCTAGACAATATAAATTTACTGTATGTTACCTTAACTCGTGCAGAACAGCAACTTTATGTGTTTTGCAAATCTCCTTCACCAATTAATGAAGAAGGAATTAAGAATTTTAATCAGTTTTTTAGTCAATTTCTAATTACTAAAAACCTTTGGGAAGAAAATAAGAACATTTTTGAAATCGGTACCTTTCAGGAAAACGTATCTGTAAATTCATCTTTAAAAATCAAAACCCTACAACCTTATTATTATTCGAGTCCGCCAGAAGATCATCAACTTTATGTTGCTACAAAAGACACTGTGTTATGGGATACCAATCAAGAGCAAGCCATCTATTCGGGTACCTTATTACATGATACGATGGAAGAAATACTTCAGAAAGAAGATATTGCTTCTGTTTTTGAAAAAATTGAAATCCAGTCCAATCTGGGTTCAGAAGAAATTGAAGAACTTAAAATAAAGATAAATGCCATTGTAAATCATCCAGAATTAAAATCGTATTATTCCGCTTCAGATAAAATAATGGTAGAGCAAAAAATAATTACTTCGGAAGGGAAAGTACTTATTCCCGACCGGTTAAATTTTCATTCAAATAATTCGGTTTCTATCATCGATTATAAAACGGGAGCTTTCAATAAAAAACACGAAAAACAAATCAATAATTACGGATTAGCTTTAACTGATATGGGTTTTCAAGTTTCAGAAAAAATACTAATCTATAGCACTTCAGAAGGAATTGTAATAAATAAAGTTTAATTTTGAAGTCTATAAAAAACAACGATTATGTACGGTAATATTAAAAAACATTTAGCCAACGAAATTCAAGAAATAAAAGCCAACGGACTTTATAAAAAAGAACGAATTATCACCTCGCCACAAGGAGCGGTAATTAAAATATCGACCGGAGAAGAAGTAATTAATTTTTGTGCCAATAATTATTTGGGGCTTTCGGACCATCCAGAGGTGATACAAGCTGCAAAAGAAGCAATGGATACACACGGATTTGGGATGTCATCGGTTCGGTTTATTTGCGGAACTCAAGATATTCATAAAGAATTGGAAGAAAAGATTGCTGATTTTTATGAAACCGAAGACACTATATTATATGCCGCAGCTTTTGATGCCAATGGAGGTGTTTTTGAACCTTTATTAACGAAAGAAGATGCGATTATTTCAGATTCATTAAATCATGCATCTATTATTGATGGAGTACGATTATGTAAAGCAGCTCGTTATCGTTATGAAAATAGCAATATGGCAGATTTGGAAAAACAATTAATTGCTGCCATTGAAAATGGTGCTCGTTTTAAAATTATCGTTACCGATGGTGTTTTTTCTATGGACGGAATCGTAGCACCCTTAGATAAAATTTGCGATTTAGCCGATAAATATGATGCTTTGGTTATGGTAGATGAATGTCATGCTGCAGGTTTTATAGGAAAAACAGGTAGAGGTACTTTAGAAGAAAAAGGAGTTATGGGGAGAGTAGACATTGTTACCGGAACTCTAGGAAAAGCATTAGGAGGTGCCATGGG
>JALWUJ010000054.1 GCA_027080135.1 Flavobacteriaceae bacterium
TTATTCCATAGCTAATGGCTATGCAATAAAAATGGAGCTTTGCCAGAAAATATAAGCCTTCACGCTCGCTATTAGTCTGTCAACTTTAAACAAGTTCAATTTTACCTCACAAGGTAGTAACTATTTTTGAGGATTTTATATAACTGTTGAAAACTTATGCAATCTCTTACAATTCTTCACTTGGATTCCAGAAAACTTTTTTAAAATTTTGGATTTGGTTGTTTTGGATTTCTATACCTTCTTTCTCTAGTAAAGCTTGCATCGTTTCTAATGTATCGAAATGCATTTTTCCAGTGAGTAGCCCTACTCTATTTACCACTCGATGCGCAGGAACGGTAGCATCTCCTTTACAGGTATTCATCGCCCAACCTACCATTCTTGCAGAGCGTTTAGCTCCTATATATTCCGCTATTGCCCCATAAGTGATAACTCTACCAAAAGGAATTAAACGAGCTACTGCAATAGCATCTTCAAATAATGATGGTTTTTGCTGTTGGTATTTTTTCACGTGTTGGAAACTTTTATTTCTTTACTCTTAAATTCGCAAGTGAAATTCAGTACTTCAAAAACCTGTGATTTGATATTTATATCGACTTTTCTTATATCTGGTCTTTTCTAGTTTAATGCCTAATTTGGATAAACTGTCTTTGCTCAAATCAGATGAACCTATTTTTGCTAATAGACTTTTTTCAAATTTACCAACGTCTTTATTTTTTACATAGTAGGTTGAACGAGTGTAATGGTTCTCTGCAAAATTAAAATCTCCCTTAACCGTTATTTCTATTTTATCTATTTTTATTTTTTTTACTTTAATTACTCCATTATCATAAATTGAATCAGGAAAATAAATTAAAAAATATTCGGATTTATACTCATCTCCAGGAACAATTATAGTTGGAGCTATTAGTTTACGTTGATAATGAGAAATTCCTGCATCTTGAGAAAATACAGAAACTACAATATACAATAAAAACAAAAGCACCAAACTAGCTTTTTTTATAAAAGTAGTTTGGTGCTTATTATTTATAGTAAATTCCATTTGATTACTCTCCAGTAACTATGGTATAATAGGTAGTTTTAAATAAACCACCTTTTACTTTTTGATCTACTGTGCTTATTTTGGTTATTTTACCATTTGCAGCAGCTTTCTGTATCGAAACATCTGCATCCATTGGTCTGATAAAACCTAAAATAACAGTATATTTTGCTTCTCCTTTTTTAGCTCCTGCTCCTCCTGCGTTATCGGTAATAATTAATGGACCAGAAACACTACATGAAGCCATAGCTAATACTAGACCTCCTACGATTGATATTTTTGTTATAATTTTCATACTGTTCAATTTTTTATTCTCCTGTTACAATTATTTCAACTTTTTGGAAAAATAAATAGTTTGTAGTTTTAACATCTACAGTAGCTATTTTATTAATTTTTCCTTTTTTAGCTGCTTCTATAACCCCAAAATTATTATTCAAGACAAAAAGTCCTACTGCAAGTTCGTCACCAGCAGAAGTACCAAAAATAACTCCTGTTTGAGATTTACCCACTTTAGAACCAATTGGATTATTTGTAGCTGTATATGGTCTTGTTATTGAGCACGACGCCATTAATCCGATAGCTGATAGTGCAATAATATAT
>JALWUJ010000055.1 GCA_027080135.1 Flavobacteriaceae bacterium
GTATAGCAATACCAAAAGAAAAACTGGGTATTGCCATTAAGGTAGAAAGTGGTAATATGAAAGTGTTAAATGTTGTTGTTATCGAATTATTAAAACAATTAAATATTTTAAACGATTCAGATATTGATAAATTAAGAATTTTTTATGATTGTAAAGTATTTAATCATAGAAAAGAAATTGTTGGCAAATTTAAACCTGTATTTAAAATTTAGCCACAAATGCACGAATGTTAATGAAAAATGAATAATGAAAAATTAAAAAAGGAAAAATATTAGCAACGAACAAAACAAACAAAAAATCGTGAATCGTGATTCGTGAGACGTGATTTGAGAAAAGGATTTAGGATTTGGGATGTAGGATTTAGTAAAAAACTAAAAAACAAATACCAAAAGACATTTTAACAATAACAACCATAAGTAACAACAATTAACGATAATTAACTTTTTGTATTCTTTGCGTTCTTTGCGACTTTGCGTGAGAACTTTGAACTTGTATTATAGGGGGGAATTTTATGGAAGTTTATGATTGTATAATAATAGGTGCAGGACCTGCAGGACTTACAGCAGCTATCTATGCATCAAGAGGGAAAATAAGAACTTTGATGCTTGAAAAGATGATTGTCGGGGGACAGGTTACAACTACACATGAAATAGAGAATTATCCGGGTTTTGTTGAACCTGTTAACGGTTTTTTACTAATGAATAATTTTGAAAGACAGGCAAAAAGATTTGGCACTGAAATAAAAACAGGGATAGAGACTAAAAAGATAACAAAAGAGAACAATATTTTTAAAATTGAAACAAACAAAGAGACTTATTATTCTAAAACATTAATCATAGCAACAGGTGCAAAGTATAAATCTATAAATATTCCTGGTGAAGATAAGTTCACAGGCAGAGGAGTTTCATATTGTGCAACCTGTGACGGTGCATTTTTCAAAGATAAAGAAGTAGCTGTTATTGGAGGTGGCAATTCTGCACTTGAAGAAGCATTGTTTTTAACTAAATTTGTTAGGAAAGTATATTTGATTCATAGAAGAAAAGAATTCAGAGCTGATAAAATTTTTCAGGAAAGAGTTACAGAAAATGAAAAAATAGAACCTGTTTTAAATTATATTCCTCTGGAAATAATAGGAAATGACAGTGTTGAGAAAATCATAATAGAGGAAAAAGAAACCAAAGAAAAAAAAGAATTAAATGTTGACGGTGTATTTGTTTTTATAGGATTAACACCAAACACTGAATTTATTAAAGATTTTATAACTACCAATGACAATGGCTATATTATAACAGATAATAATCTTGCAACTAATGTTAAAGGCTGTTTTGCAGCAGGAGATGCAATATTAAAAGAATTGAGACAAATTGCTACTGCAGTAGGTGAAGGAGCAATTGCTGCAAACTCTGTAAAACATTATTTAGAAAACTTTTCTTAAAAAATTCAAAAAAGTTCTAAAGTTTTTTTTTAATCCTCCGAAATAATAGTTAAAGCATGGATGCAAAAAATTAAACAAGGAGGATTAAAATGGCTTTAGTAATTAATCACAATTTAATGGCAATGAACACTGCAAGAAACTTGCAGACAGCTTATAATGCATTGTCAGTATCAACCCAAAGACTATCATC
>JALWUJ010000056.1 GCA_027080135.1 Flavobacteriaceae bacterium
TTTATTTCCAACAGGCGGTTTTAACAAATGACGATTTTCATCAATCCACTTTTTAAAATTTAAAGGTTGTACTAATTTACTCATGATATAAGCCCCTCTTAATCTCCCCGAAGGGGAGAAACTCAAAGCGGGAATTTGAGTTTTGTTATTTTTATTTTGGTACTAAATATACTACTTTTTCGCTTCAAAACCCCTTCCCTTTGGGAAGGTTGGGATGGGATTTACAAACTTTTTGTTCTTCCACCATCCACAGGAAGATTAATTCCGTTGATATAACTTGCTGCTTCACTTGCCAAAAATGTTACTGCATTTGCAATTTCTTCTGGTTTTGCAAAACGTTTTGCTGGAACAGCATTCTTCATACTATTAGAAACCTCATCAAATGATTTTCCTGTTTTTGCAGATTTATTTTTGATAATTTCTGATAATCGCTCTGTTCCTGTCGCTCCTGGCAATACATTATTTACCGTAATACCAAATTGCCCTAATTCATTTGCTAAGGTTTTTGACCAACTGGCAACGGCTCCTCTAATGGTATTAGAAACTCCTAAACCATCTAAAGGTTGCTTTACAGAAGTTGAAATCATATTGATAATTCTTCCAAACCCTTCACTTTTCATAAACGGAACAACGGCTTGTACCAACACATGATTGCATTTTAAATGTTGTGTAAAAGCACGTTCAAATTCATCTAAACTTGCTTTAAATACAGGACCTCCTGCAGGACCTCCTGTATTATTCACCAAAATATGAAAATTCAAATTAGTGGCTTCAATTTTAGATTTTAATTCTAAGGGCTTAGAAAAATCTGCCACCACATAACTATGTTTTTGACTACGCTCGAACTGACAGTTATTTAATTCTTCTAAAACTACTTTTAATTTTTCTTCGTTTCTTGCAACAAGCGTTACATTAACACCTTCTTGGGCTAATTGTATCGCAGTTGCTTTTCCGATGCCTTGTGTGCTACCGCACACCAAAGCGTTTTTATTGTTTAATCCAAAATTCATTCCTATCCCTTACCCTTTCCAAAGGAAAGGGGATTTGTTTTAGTTATTATTTATATTTTAAGTCAGGTCGAGCGCAGTCGAGACCTCATTTATACGTTTTACCTCTCGACTGCGCTCGAGGAGACATTTAATTGATATTTCTTCTTTCATCTCAATCCAAATTCCTTCCCTTCGGGAAGGTTAGGATGGGAATTTTATACACACATTTTTAGGTTCTGTAAAAAACCGTAAGGCTTCAAAACCTCCTTCACGCCCAACACCACTTGCTTTTACACCACCAAAAGGCGTTCTTAAATCACGCAACAACCACGTATTTACCCAAACGATACCTGTATGTAATTGCTTGGTAAATTTCATGGTTCTGTTTAAATTGTTTGTCCATAATGTTGCAGACAATCCGTATTTTACATCATTTGCCAATTGCAACGCTTCCTCTTCCGAAGTAAATGGCATTAAAGTAACTACTGGTCCAAAAATTTCTTCTTGATTCAATCTACATTGATTGTTTTTTACTTCTATAATAGTTGGCTGTAAATAATAGCCGTTTTCACTTCCTATTATCGTTACTTTTTTTCCTCCAAATAAAACGGTTCCACCTTCTTCTTCTGTTATTG
>JALWUJ010000057.1:0-9332 GCA_027080135.1 Flavobacteriaceae bacterium
TAAATTATCATCTTTATAAATCCTGATTCAATTATTTTTCCTTTTTGATTGTAAACATTTTTTATAGAACCATAATCGTAATATGTTTCAGTAATTGAGTTGTCGGTATTTAACTCTAGTTTTTTATTTAAAGGAATTCCGTAATTATCGTATGATATTTCTAATAATTTGTCTGAAATATTCTGAGTAATAACAAAATCTTTTGTGGGTATGTAAAATTTTACTTTATTAAACTCTACTAACTTAAATGTTACCGAAGAGGGGTAATCTTTAACACCATTGTTGAGTCTAAAATATTCCATTGTGTACTCTTTAAAAGGTATTGTATGATGATAACTATAGTGGTGACTAATATTTGATGTGGCAATTTCTTCTAACTTATTATCAATTAAACCATTATTAAATTTCCAGATATTTTTTCTTTCTAAAACCTTATTAGACCTTTTTATATATGGGGTTTCTTTAAAAATATAAGTATCAATTTTAACAACATCCTCAGTCACTTCATAATCTGCATTAGTAATATTTAAAGTTTGTGATGTAACAATGTTTAAAGTTATTAGGGCTACAAAAAGCAAGATTTGTTTAGAAAAAGGTTTCATAAAATCATGAATTTAAGAATAATTTCAAATATGTGTAAATTTATAAACATTTACTATAAGGCAATTGACCTATTTTTTTAATTAATTAGTTGAAGACTTCTTGTTATTGTTTTGTATTAAATTTTAGAAATATATCTTTGCTCCAAAATTATCCGAAACTAAAGCAAAGGATAAGAAATTATTAAAAAATGGAACTGAAAAATTTTGTAGAAGAGTTACAATGGCGAGGAATGATTCACGATGTCATGCCCGAAACCGAGCAACATTTAATGGAAAAAATGCGGGCTGCTTATGTGGGTTTTGACCCAACGGCAGATTCTCTTCACATCGGGAATTTGGTTCCTATTATGTTATTGGCACATTATCAACGCAGCGGCCACAAACCAATTGCTTTGGTAGGCGGTGCCACGGGAATGATTGGCGATCCTTCGGGGAAGTCGAATGAACGTAATTTGTTAGATGAAAAAACGCTTCGTCATAACCAAGAATGTGTACGCAAACAATTGGCTCAGTTTTTAGATTTTACTTCGGGAGCAGCAAATGAAGCCGTGATGGTAAACAATTACGATTGGATGAAGGAATTTAGTTTTCTTGAATTTATTCGTGATATAGGAAAACATATTACCGTTAATTATATGATGGCGAAAGATTCGGTAAAGTCTAGATTAACCGGAGATGGCGAAGGAATGTCTTTTACTGAATTCACCTACCAAATGGTACAAGGGTACGATTTTCTTCATTTATTTAGAGAGTATAATTGCACCTTGGAAATGGGCGGAAGCGACCAATGGGGAAACATCACCACTGGTACTGAAATGGTACGTCGTATTGCAAAAGGAAAAGGTTATGCACTTACTTGTCCGTTAATTACTAAAAGTGACGGAAGCAAATTTGGTAAATCTGAAGGCGGGAATATTTGGCTAAGTGCCGAGAGAACTTCGCCCTATAAATTCTACCAATATTGGATGAACACCAGCGATGAAGATGCCGAAAAATACATTAAGATATTTACTTTTTTAGATAAGGAAACCATTGATGCTTTAGTCGAAGCACATAAAGAAGCACCACATCAACGTTTGTTACAAAATCGTTTGGCGGAAGAAGTGACTGTTACGGTACACGATAAAGAAGCTTTAGAAAATGCCATTAAAGCATCTAATATGTTATTTGGAAAATCAACTTCTGAAGATTTAAAAAGTTTAGATTCTGAAACATTTTTAGCGGTGTTTGAAGGCGTTCCACAAGCAGAAGTTTCTATGTCTGAAATAGAAAACGGATTAGATATTATAGGAGCAATGGCAGAGAAAACAGGCTTTTTAAAATCTAATGGAGAAGTAAGGAGGGCTTTAAAAGAAAATTCGGTTTCAGTAAATAAAGAAAAGGTAAAAGAAGGTTATAAAATTACATCAACCGATTTAATAAACCATCAATTTGTATTATTACAACGCGGAAAGAAGACGTATTTTATTTTGAAGGTAATATAATTTATCCTTTAGGCTTATTCACACCGTGACTTTAAGTCACGGTGTGAATTAAAAAGACATCCTCACTCATAAGATGACTCAAAGTTATCTTATGAGTAGCAAACAAAAAAAACAGATTCATACATCTGCGATATCATCTTTAAAATAAATGACTTAAGAGGGAAGTTTATAAACTTAACTAGCGCAACAACTTAATTTTGCAACATCTTTTCCAAATGTAATTGCTGCTAGTTTAATTCCTTCGCCTAAAGTTAGGTAGGGATAAAAACTTTCGGCTAATTCTTTTACGGTGATTCCAAATTTTATAGCCATACTTAATTGCTGAATTAATTCGCCTCCTTCAGGTGCAATTATTCTTGCACCAATTAATTTATCGGTTTCGGTGTTTCTAATTAATTTTATAAAACCTCGGGTGTCTTGGGCTGCTAATGCTCTAGGTACGTGGGTTAAATCTAATTTACTCACTTCAAAAGGAATACCTTTTTCTTTCGCTTCTACTTCGTCCATTCCTGCACCTGCAATTTGCGGATCGGTAAAAACTACCCAAGGTAAGGAACTGTAATCTGCTTTTTGTTTTGTTAATGAAAAAGCATTGTTGGCAGCAATATTTCCTTCAGAAGCTGCTGTATAAACAAAAGGAGGGGTGTTAATAACATCGCCAGCTGCATAAATATTGCTAATATTGGTTTCCATTTTTTCATTAACCTCAATATGACCTCTTTCGGTTACTTTTAAATCAAGATTTTCCAACCCTAATTTGGAAGTGTTTGGTATTGTTCCTGTGGCAACTACCACAAATCCTTTTTCAATTAATTGTGTGGTAGTACCGTCTGGGCATTTACAATGAATGATAGTATCTGTTCCCGATTTTTCAAATTTGAAGGCTCTAAAGTTTGGAAAAATTTCTATACCTTCATTTTTAAATTGTTCTACCAAAACGTCTGTTATATCACTTGTTTGGCTTCGTAAAGGACGGTCTGTAAATTCAATAATTCTAACTTTTACACCTAATCTGCTGTAGGCTTGTGCAATTTCCAACCCAATATATCCTGCTCCCATAATGGTCAAACTTTCCGGTTTTTCTTCTAAATCGAATAGGGAAACATTGGTTAAATATCCAACGTCATTTAAACCTTCAATTTGCGGAATATTTGTGGTGGCTCCTGTGGCTATAATAAAGTTTGTGGCGGTGTATTTTTCTTTTTTATCTACTAAAATAGTGTTGGAATCAACAAATTCTGCCCATCCTTTTAACAAGGTTAGGTTTTTAAAGTCTTTTACAACATTCATATATTTTTGTTGTTGCAAGGCAGAAACCAATTCTTTTTTATCTTGTATTAATTGCTTAAAATCAATGTTAGCACCTAATGGCTGTATGCTTTTAAAGTTTGAGTGATTTGCGTGATATACTGTTTCTGCGGCTCTTATAAGATTTTTTGAAGGCACACAACCCACATTTACACAAGTTCCACCAAAATCTAAACCACCGTTGACCATTAAAACATTTATACCGATACTTTCTGCTTTTATAGCTGCTGAAAATGCTGCGGAGCCACCACCAATAATAATTAAATCGAAATTTTTATTGTGGTTGTTCTCGTTTTCAGGAGCGATACAGCAATCTTCAATTTCGTTAATTACTTGGTAACTTCCTAAATTGTTAACGGTTTCAATTACTTCGTTTTTCGTTAATTTATCGGTGTCAAACGTACATTCGCCAATTCCTGTTTCGTGATTTACAGAACAGTTTTGAACTCCTTCCATTTTACCTAAATCTTTTTCAATATGTGAAGAACATCCACTGCAAAACATTCCTTTAATATTCATTTTAATGGTTTTGGTATTCATTATTTTTCAGATTTATTAACTACAGTATAACCTGTAGAGTTAATTGCTTTTTCTATTTCTTCTTTGGAAGTTTTGGTGTTGTCAAATTCAATTTCAGCAGTTCCATTTTCAAAAGAAGAGGAGGCGTTAATAATTCCGTCAAGTTCATTTACGGTGTGGTCTATATGTTCTTCGCAGGCTGCACAGGTCATACCTTTTACTTTAAAATGTACTTTTTGAATGTCTGTTTTGTTTGTTACAATCACTTCCTTTTTATTGTCAGGATAAAATATATGAGCGTAATAAGGAAAACTTATCGAGATAGCTGCAAATAGGGTTATTGCTATTAAAAATCCTTTGGTTTGGTACCATTTAGGCTTCTCCATTTCACAACCACAGTCGTCTGCTGTTTTTGGTTTTAGATAATTATACCAAGCATAACCTATGGCAATAATTGCCAAGCCAATTAAATAAGGTCTAAAAGGCTCCATCCAAGAAAGGGCAGAGGCACTACCGCCAATTCCTGCAATTAAGGCAATAACAGGCGGGATACAACAAGCGGAGGATGCAATAGCGGCAAACAAACCTGTGTAAGCCACTTTTTTTGAAGTTTTTTCGGTTTTCATAATCTGAAATTTATAGATATCAAATATATATGTAATTTATTATATAAGCAAATGCTAAAATAACTTTAACAATATTTAACTTTACCTTTACAAAATACTATAAAAAACAGCTTCGTACATCAGCGACATCGCCTTTGGAATAAATGACTTAAAAGCGGAAGTTTTTGTTGGTGAAGGTTGGCAATTTATTTGAAAATATTCGGCAAATGCCATCGCTCTTTTCATATGAAAGGGATCGGAAACTACCAATGCCGTTTTTAATTTGAGAGAATCCATAATTAGTTTGGCTTCTTTAAAATTTCCATAAGTGGAGGTTGATTTATCTTCTGTAATTATAGCTGTGTTTGGTATTCCTTTTTCCAGAGCATATTTTTTAGCTACTTCACTTTCGGTTTGATTTTGCCCTTTTCCCAATCCTCCTGTGAATAGTATTTTATCTGAAACACCTTTGTTATAAAGATAAATTCCGTGATTGATTCGTTGTTTAAATACTTCGGAAGGTTCGCCGTTTTTTATTCCTGTTCCGAGAACAATAATCACATCGCTTTTGGCTTCGGAATATTCAAAAGAATAGGAATAAATTTTATAGGAATTATAAGCGAGAATACTCCAAACAATAAAACCGAATAAGAAAATGATTTTTTTTAGGTTATTTTTCATAATTGATAAATGTACTATAAAAAAATCCCCAAATCAAAAAAAATGATTTGGGGATTATCTTCACCCGAAAGATATCGGGGCTAACTAACCAACTTAACTTGAAGATAAATTTTTCTAATGTATAATTTTTTCCCAGTTTACATCTGCTTCTTTTTGCAATTTTTCTACTCCTTCTTTATTCCATTTTTCCAAAGTATTTACACCCCACTTGTCGTAAAATAAATACAGTTTATTATCTATAATTTGAAATGATTTTGGATTTACATCAATCTTTTCGCCTTTAACAGCTACCGCATAAGCACAATACCCACCGTATTGAGGAACGTACTTTTTGGGATTTTCGTTAAAAGTTTTTAAGTTTTCAGCAGAAGAAAATTTGTATTTTACTCCTTCAAATTCAGCTATATATTGATTGTTTCCTTTGATGGCAATATTACTAAAATAGGCAACCACATCGTAACCGTCTGCAATAAAACCTTTTTTTAAATTATAGTTTTCTTGTGCTTGAAGGAAGTTAGTAATAAGAAATATTGTTAGGGCAAAAAAAAGTTTCATAAATTTATTTTTCAATTGATTACTAAGTCGTAAAGAGAATTTATTCTTACAATTATTCTATAAAAAATTTGTCACTTCTGGATAAGGAATTAAAGAACTTATTAAAAGTGCAACACTATCTTTTGTAATAATTGTGATGCTTAATAATATGGCAACGACCAAAATTGCAACCGATACATTATTATTTTTAATTTCTTTAAATTCGTGTACTCCAGGAGTTAAAACCGAAAAAATTATAAAAACTGAAGTATTCAAAATTACTGATATTAAGAAGCCTATAAGTAAATAAATTCCTGAATATTTAATAATATTTATAATATCAATGGTTTCGGATTGAGTAGTTGAAAGCCTAATAATATTAGTGATTGATGGTAAAATTTCGCTTAGTACGATTCCAATTGATAAAATAATTCCTGATGTAAAAATAGTGAATGCTAAATTATCGCCACGTAAATCGTGACCTCTAAAAAACAACCATTTAAGCATTTTATAAGTAATTAAAATTATAATAATTGATGTTATAATAGACAGAGTAATTTCAATAATAGATAAGGTAAAAAGTTGTGTGTTCATAATTTATTATTTGCTTGTTAGTACGATGTTCCAATACGAAGTGTTATTAAAAGCAGGAGGCAGTTCTCCAATTCTAAAATATTTTGCAGTGGTTTCCCATAAATAATATTTTTTTCCGCTTAATAATTTATAGTCCCCTTTTGCAGGTATATTTAAACCAATTACCGAATGTTTATAAAAATTACTGTTTACAATAGCCACATCGTAATTAAAATATTTTAAAATACTATAAATTATTACCGTTCGAGTGTCGCAATCTCCTTTTAGGTTTTTCATAAAAGAAACGGGATTTTGTATTCCGTATTTAATATTACCTATACAGCAATCGGGGCATTTTTCTAAAATTACTTTCATTTGGTCATCGTAGTTTTCTTTTGGACAATTGGTTGTGAGAACATATGAATAAGGAATGTCTTGAATACAAGTTACAACCATTTCGGCAAATTCCATTCGGTTGAGCTTTTTTTCTTCATTTATTTCAATGAAGGTTTCCATTATTAAATCCAAACTCGGTGTATCGGTTTGTTCGATATAATTATATAGATTTCCCCAAAAATAGTTGTTATTGGTTCCTTTGTATTTACTAATATGATTTTTTAAACGTTCATAGTCGGTTGCTCTAACACTTAATTTTCCTTTATATTTATTACCATAATTGTCTAACCAATTTCGGTTACTGGTATATAAAATAGTAGTATCGTTTTCAATTACAACTTCGGTTTTGGTAGTTTCTTCTTCCTTGTTGAAGGTTATTTCTTCTTCTTCGTAAGGTATTGAATTCAGAAGTAAGCCCATAATAAATTTTAAACCAATTAATATAATATAAATTCCAATTCCAGAATTGATTAATGTTTTTCGATAGGATTTACCTAAAATTAAATTCAGAAATACTACCGAACCTCCTATAGCTACTATTAGAGCAAAGTTTGTTGAAATAGAAAACGCAACTTTAATAATTATAAAACTGAAGATAGAAAGAAGCCCTAAAACAAAAAACCAAAGACAACCGTTATTTCTTTTTTTGAGATTTGACATTAAAGAACCATTAAATTACAACCGCGAATATCGCTATCGTCAAATCTACCTAAAATTTCGAAACTTCCATCGTTTTTTATTTTTCCTAAATCTTGGGTTGCAATAAAGGAACAAGAGTTTTGATTGGCAAGGTCGATTATGTTGATTCCTCCCGTTTTATTTTGGATAAGAGCTCTGGCATCTTCGGTATCGCGAGTAAGAATTTTCATCCAAGGAGGACAATTAAAAATTCCATTTCCGGTAGAATAGGCCTGTGAAAGTAGTTCGGTCATTCCGTATTCGCTGTATATTTGTGAAACTCCAAATCCTTGTTTTAAAACCGAATGTAATTCTTCTTTAATCATTTCTTTTCTTCTGCCTTTCATACCACCAGTTTCCATAATGAGGGTGTTTTTTAATTGAAATTGTTTCACTTCAATCAAATCTAACAAGGCATAAGAAACTCCAAGAAGTATAATTTTATTTTCTGTTTTTGCAGTGATGGTAGTTTCTAAATACTCTAATTTTTCAATTAACTCGGAAGTGTTATTTAAGTAAAATCCACTGTTGGGATTGTTGGTTTGTTTTATTAAATCGTCCACCATATATACTAAGGAAGAGCCTTCGCGTTCTAAATAGGAAGGAAGCAAGGCAAGTATGGTCATGTTTTCGATAGATCCAAAAAAATGCGTAAATGCTTCCGTAAAGCTATTTTTATAAAGTTCTAAATCTGAAACATAGTGTTTGCTAGTGATGCTTCCGGTGGTGCCACTGCTAGTAAAAATAGTTTCAAAAGATTTTCCTTCAACTAAAACTTGATGGCTTTTAAAAAACTGAATGGGAAGAAAAGGAATGTCTTCAATTTTAGTAACTTCAGAAGGAATTACCTTTAACAAATCACAAAATTTACGATATACATTTACGGTTTTATATTGTTGCTGAAAGGTTTGTAAAGTGAGATTTTCAAAATCTTCAGCACTAGAAATGGTAAAAATAGATTCGTTTAAATTCACTTTATAAAAATAGATAAAAAAAAGCTTCTGCGTAAACAGAAGCTTTAAATAAAATATAAAATTTTGAGATTATCTAACTACTAATTTTTTAGTGCTAGAAACTCCATTTTGAGAAATGGTCATCATATAAACACCACTTGTAAGTTCAGAAATGTTTAATCTATCTGAAGAAATGGTAGTGTTAATAACTTGTTTACCTAAAATATCGTAAATAGCAATGTTTTTATCTCCAGAAAACTGAGATGTAATGTTTACAAAATTATTTGCAGGATTAGGATAAACAGAGAAAGTGTTTTTATTGTTGTTGCCAAGACCCAAAATACCATCAATTACTATGTGGTCTAAGTATAAAACTTCAGAGCCTGAGTTATTTCTAACTTCAACTACTAACTGTACAGTAGCTCCATCAGGGAGGCTTACTAATCCATTTTGCCAAGAACCCTGGATAGCAAGGTCATTAATATCGGAACCTGTTGTGTTTAAAATATCAATTTCGGTTGCGTTGGTTAAATCCTTTACATAAATACGCATACGGTCTGAACCTTCTTCGTTAACAGTACCATCACCTTCGTATCCTGTATCATTAATATAATAATCTATTCCTAAAGTAACACCTGTGTAACCTGTTAAGTCTATTTGGTCAAACTCAAGAATGTAGTTTCCATCAACATCTCCAATACCATAACCTTGAGCACCATCTGTAAATGCAGTAACGTCACCTGTAAAATCGGTAACTCCTACCCAGTCACCATCAGTTAAACCATTTGAAGGCACATCATAAGGTTCGTAACGAGCATCAAAACCCATCTCGGTACCAGTTGTTGTAAAATCTACTAGAGGTTCTGCGGCATTGTTTACTAAGTCGTGGGCAACTGCTGGATCTCCTAAATCTGTATATTGAACTCCAGGTTCAACTCCAGGCTCTTCAAAACTTGTGAATCCAACAATTTGAGCGATAGATGCAGCACTTATTAAAAA
>JALWUJ010000057.1:9342-23890 GCA_027080135.1 Flavobacteriaceae bacterium
TATTAAAAACGCTGCTAAAAAAGTAATTTTTTTCATAAAAAATTTGTTTAATTAATTAAAGAACAAAGATATAAAAAAGCCTCTCTATTTTTACTTTATTATGCGATTAAAATGTTACCTAATTGTTAACAATTTAGCTAGTTAGATTTTTAAAATCTTTTTAGTAGTATCTTTATACCTTGAAAACAAAAAGTAAAAATGAAGAAAAAAGATACTAAAATTTTATTGGTAGATGATGAGCCAGATATTTTAGAGATTGTGGGTTATAACCTTTCTAACGAAGGTTATCAAGTGTTTACCGCTAGCAATGGAAAAGAAGCCATTTTTCAAGCTCAAAAAATCAAGCCTCACCTTATTATTTTAGATGTTATGATGCCTGTAATGGACGGAATTGAAGCTTGTGATAAGTTAAGAGAAATCCCCAAACTCTCCGAAACAGTAATCACTTTTTTAACCGCAAGAGGAGAAGATTACTCCCAAGTTGCGGGGTTTGAAGCTGGAGCAGACGATTATATTACCAAACCCATTAAACCAAAACTATTAGTATCAAAAGTGAAAGCACTTTTACGAAGATTTAAAACTAAAGAAGGAACAACAGATGAAATAAGAGTAGGAAATTTAATAATTAATAGAGAGGAATATAAAATTATAAAAGACGATGTGGTGATTAACCTTCCTAGAAAAGAATTTGAACTTTTAGCTCTATTAGCTTCGAAACCAGGAAAAGTTTTTAAACGGGAAGAGATTTTAAACCATGTTTGGGGAAACGATGTCGTGGTTGGAGGAAGAACCATTGATGTTCATATTAGAAAATTACGCGAAAAAATAGGAGATGATAGATTTAAAACCGTAAAAGGAGTAGGTTATAAATTTGTAGTTTAATGGAACGAATTTTTAAAAGAACATATAAATTTGCATTAATTACTTCGGTTTCAATTACCATACTTCTTTCATTAATTACTGCTGTTTATTTTTATGTTTTAAATACCTTTCATCTTTGGTATTTTGTTTCGGAAGTACTAATCACTTTTGTAGTTTCTTTCTTAATTATCCAATACCGCGTTGAAAATTTTATTTACAAACGGATAAAAAAAATATATGAAGATGTTCGTATTTTAGATGAAACCACTTTAGGGCAACAAAAAATTACTACCAATATGGAAACTCTTACCAAAGAAGTGGAACAATTTGCTCAAACTAAAAAGCTAGAAATTGAAGTCCTGAAAATTAGAGAAAGCTATCGACGCGAGTTTATAGGAAACGTTTCTCATGAACTTAAAACCCCACTTTTTACAGTTCAAGGTTATTTAGAAACACTTTTAGATGGCGCTTTGGAAGATAAAAATATTAGAGAAAAATATTTAAAAAGAGCCAGTAAAGGATTGGAACGCCTTATTTTTATTGTGAAAGATTTAGATATGATTACCAAATTGGAAGTGGGAGATCTTAATCTTGAAAAGGAAGAATTTGACATTGTAGAACTTATTAATAATGTTTTTGAATTACTTGAAATGAAGGCTTCAAAACAAAATATATCCTTAACTTTTGATCGAGTTTATTCTGAAAAAATTAAGGTCTTTGCAGATAAAGACCGCATTCAACAAGTAATATCTAACCTTATTGTAAATTCTATTAAATACGGAAGAAACCAAGGAACCACCGAAGTTAGTATTGAGAATTTAGTGATGAATAAGATTCTTGTTAGAGTGACCGATAATGGAGAGGGAATTAAAAAACAAAAAATTCCGCGATTGTTCGAGCGTTTTTATAGAGTAGATAAAAGTGGTTCTCGTGAACAAGGTGGAAGCGGTTTAGGTCTTTCTATTGTAAAACATATTATCGAAGCTCATAGTGAAAATATATATGTAGAAAGTCAGTTTGGAATTGGCTCCGAGTTTTCATTCACCCTCGAAAAGGTCAAATAGTTTTATAAATTTATTTGTTTTAAAATCATTTTTTAAACCCGAATAATTCTCTATTTCTTTTAGTTTTTCTAAATTAAAGTCCTTCTGTTTACAATATGGAGCAAAACCCATATCATCCATTTTTTTGGCTAAATATTCTTGTTCGTATTGCCCTGGTGTCGGAATAAAAAATGCTTTTTTCTCTATAACAGATAAGTCCATTATCGTTGTAAAACCCGATCTAGAAACTACAATTTCAGATTGGTTTATTGCCGTTTCTAATTGGCTACTGGTCATAAAATTATAGGAAGTAATATTTTCTGTCTGTTTTGTTTTTTGTTCCTTTTCAACCATGCCTTTTACCATTAAAACAGAATAGGTGATATTATTAAATTCTTTTAATAATAGCTTTTCAAGTAAGGTTCGTTGAGGTTCTGGACCCGATAATAAAAGCAAATATTTATACTTAATAGGAAGCTTCACTTTTTTCATTCTACTTAAAATTCCTATGTATTTAATAAGAAATGATTTCGATTTTAAATGTCCCAATTTCCCGCTTAAATTTTTACTTCCTTCTACATCTGGAATCCAGCATTCATCAAATTTCTGTATTATATTTTGATGAATTTTACTACTAAAAAAAGTACTGCTTCCAGATAAAACTTTTAATTGATGAGTAACATAAACAGAAGGAACTTTTTTACTCCAAACTCCAAACCGATTATCGCTGATTATTCCTTGTATTTTTTCTTCAGAAACCAACTGATTTATAATTTTCTTTTCAGTAGAAACGGCTTTCTTAATTTGAGGAAGTTTCAGTAAAAGTTTCCATTTTATGAGTTTCCCGTTTTTTGGATAGTTAATATTGTATGAAGGAAGTTCGATGCTTTTAAGGGTTGGAAATTCTTTCCGAAGCAAACCCAAAGCACCTCCATCTGAAGCAATAAGTACGCTGAATCCATTTTCTAAAAGCCCATTGATTATTGGAATACAACGTGTGGTGTGTCCTAAACCCCAATGAAGCGGAGCAACTAAAATGGTTTTCTTTTTCGGCATAAAACAAAGGTAAGGTATTATTATTCCTTATTTTCGCAAAATAAAACAATACGACTTTGGGAAGTAAAAATAAGTTAAAACGCTTTAAGGAAAACGAAACTTTTTCGAATGTAATCCAGCCAACAAGAGAAGAAGTTTTAAATAATTTGCTAAATTTAAAAGGCAATTGGAAACAGAATTTCTTCAAAAACAACAACCCTATTGTGTTGGAATTGGGTTGTGGAAAAGGAGAATATTCGGTAAATCTTGCCAAAATGTTTCCCGAGAAAAATTTTCTAGGTATTGATATAAAAGGAGCGAGGTTTTGGCGAGGTGCAAAAACAGCTTTAGAAGAAAATATTCCCAATGTTGGCTTTGTGCGAACCCAAATAGAATTGGTAGATTATCTTTTTGAAGAAAACGAAGTAGATGAAATTTGGATTACTTTTCCAGATCCACAAATTAAGTACAAACGAACCAAACACCGAATGACCAACCCAGATTTTTTGGCTAAATACAAGAAAATATTAAAACCAGATGGAGCGGTTCATCTTAAAACCGATAGCGAATATATGCACGGTTACACTTTAGGTTTATTACAAGGGTTGGGCTTAGAAATAGAATACGCACACCACGATGTATATGGAACCACCAACGCTCCAAAGGAAGTAACAAGCATTCAAACCTATTATGAAAAACAGTATTTAGCGATTGATAAAAAGATCACCTATTTACGTTTCAATTTCGGGAGATATTATAAAAATTAATTTCATTTTTTTAAATTTTGGTATCTTACATTTTTAAAAAGTAACTTTTTGGAGGCATTTTACTACTTATTTTTTGGAATTATTGGAGCTATTCTAGCTACGTTTTTGCCGGGTTTACTAAATATGTATTCTGCAAAAATTAGCATGACCGAAGGTAAAAAAAGAGCCTTTTTGTTTGCCACAGGAGTTTCTTTAGCAGTTTTGGTTTTGACTTTAATAGCTTTGTTTTTTGCTCGTTTTTTAGATAAAAATCCAGAGGTTATCGCCATTCTACAGAAAGTAGTTTTAGGAATATTTATAAGTATGACCATTTACTTTTTTTTTATTGCAAAGGATGTAAGAAAACAACCGGTAAGAGAAGTAGCCCATTCAAAAAGCAATCTTTTTTTTAGAGGCTTTTTGTTAAGCATTCTCAATTTGTTACCCGTTCCTTTTTGGGTTTATATTAGTATTACATTCCGTTCGTTTAAATGGTTTACTTTTTCGCAACTAAGCGTTATTGTTACGAGTGTTGGTTCTTCAATTGGAACTTTTATTGTAATGGTAGTTTATATTTGGTTTTTTAGACCTAAAGAAAATCAGAAAGAAATGAATGTAAATATGAATTACCTTATAGGAGCTGTAACAGCAATCGTTTCATTATTTACCTTATTAAAAATTATAAAAACTATGTAATGCCAAAAGATAATGGTTTTTTTGAAAGAGTATATCAAATTGCTGTTCAAATTCCCTACGGAAGGGTTACTTCTTACGGTGCTATCGCCAGTTATTTAGGAAGCCCAAAAAGTGCCAGAATGGTAGGATGGGCTATGAATGCTTCCCATTTAAATCCAGATGTTCCAGCACACAGAGTGGTTAACAGAAAAGGATTACTCACAGGAAAACATCATTTTAAAGGAACTAATTTAATGCAACAATTATTAGAAAACGAAGGTGTGGAGGTAGTTGAAAATCAGATTCAGAATTTTAAAGAATTGTTTTGGGATCCTTCGAAAGAATTGTAAAAGTATTTCTACTATAATTTTCATATATTTAGCCTAACTTTATCCCACAATGAAGAAAATACTTTTCTTTTTATTATTTTTTATTTCTCTTTCCTATACGGCAATTAGCCAACAATATTTTTTTAAAAACTATGGTGTTGATGAAGGTATTTCTAGCAGTGAAGTATTCGATATTATTCAAGCAAAAGATGGGACACTTTGGTTGGCAACCTATTTTGGGGTTAGTAATTTTAATGGTACAGAATTTACAAATTACAATAAAGAAAATGGGCTAAATGGAAACATAACAAGAACAGTTTTTGAAGATTCAAAAAATAGAATTTGGATTGGGTTTTGGAATGAAGGTATAAATTATATCGAAAATGGTAAAGTTTATAAAATTTCAGATCCCATTTTAGAAAAATATCCTTCAGCTATAAAATTTTTTGAAACCTCAGATGGAACCATTTGGATATTTGGTTCTAAAGCAATACTACAATATAAAAAAGGCAAAATAAAATTATTATATACAGCAAAAGAGAGCAAAGATTATGGTTTTCCAAACGATGTAATTCAGACCAAAGACGGAACCATTTGGGTGGCAACCCTTGGTTTTGGTGTGGCAAAAATTACTCCTTCGCCTTTTAGTATAGAAATGATGAATGATAAAAACTCTTCTATTAATAATATTTGTTACTCTCTTTTTGAAGACAAAAATGGTTCTGTATGGATAGGGTCTTATGGAGCAATATTTAATTATAAAAATGGGGAATTAAAAGCAAATAATTTACAAGGAAAAGCTCACAGAAACAGAGTTTGGAGTATCGATGAAGATGAAAACGGAAAACTTTGGTTAGGACTTTACGGTAACGGATTTGCTATTTATGATAAAAAAGAAACCTTTCAAATTATCAATTCTTCAAATGGATTGGGAGATGATTATACCTTTAAACTTTTGATAGATTCAGAAAAGAATAAATGGATAGTTTCTCAAAATAATGGGCTTACAAAATTTAGAGATTTTGCCTTTGTTTATTTTACAGAAGAAGACGGAATTCCAAATAAACAGATTAACGATTTTGCAATAGATAAAGACAAAACATTAGTCCTAGCTACCAAAAGAGGAATCGTAAATTTCTCTAAAGGAAAGTTTAGTAACCCCAGATTATTAGACGAATATGTTCATGCAATCACTTTTGACAAAGAATTTAATTTATGGTGTACAACCACTAAAAAATTTGGGATAGTAACTGAAAAATTAAAAGATCATCCACCAAAAGAAACATTTTATGACATCATTTTAAAAAAGGATAGTACACTTATTCTTGCAGGAGAATATAACATTCAAGAAATAAAAAAAAATAAAATTAAAACAATAAAAGTGCTTAATTTGAAAGCTAGAGATTTAATGAATTTAGGTAATAAAACTATAATAGCAACCTCTAGCTCTCTAAAAGAATATGAAAATAATAAAGTAAAAACCATCGAAGATTTACCAAAAAGTATCAATACCTTTTTAGAAATTTCGAGATTATCAGATACCGAGTTTTTTGCAGGTACCTTAGACGAATTAGTTTATGTTAAATTAAAAGACACTACCTATAGTTACAAAACTTTTTCTAGGAGCAGGTTCCAATCTATTCGAGATTTTAATTCACTTCTGGTAGATGGAAATGATTTGTGGATAGGCTCTTCATCGTCGTTATCAAAAATTAATATCGATTATTTAATACATAAAGATTCTATTGTCATGGAATCCTACGGAAGAGATATCGGTTTTATAAAAGGAGAATCTGGAAAAGCAATTGCGAAAATTAATGATAATATTTATCTAGGAACCTCCAATGGTTTGTTGGAGTTTTCACCCTTAAAATTTAATAAAAGCATCATTCCTCCCGTCTTAAAAATAAATGAAGTTGAATTGTTTTCTGAAAAATTAAACGATAGCCTATATTTAAAAGAAGGGACAATTACGCTTCCTTATGATAAAAACCATTTTACTTTTAACCTTTCAGCAACTTCTTTAACCTATCCAGAAAATATAAAATTTAAATACAGATTAAAAGGTCTGCGTAATAGTGATTGGTCGGAACCAACTTCAAAAAGAGAAGTAGTTTATTCATACTTGCCACCAGGAAATTACACCTTTGAGTTTACCGCTGATAACGGTTTTGGAGTTTGGCAAGAAACACCAAAAACCTATAGTTTTGTTATAGAATTACCGTTTTGGAAAACCGATTGGTTTAAGTTTTTAACAACGGCAAGTATATTGCTAATAGGTTTTTTAATTATTTATTTTACTCAAAGAAGAAAAAAAATAGAACAGAAAAAATACACCATGGCACTCTTAGAAGCACAAGAAAAAGAACGAAAAAGAGTGTCTAAAGAGCTTCACGACGGTGTAGGTCAAAAATTATTAATGATTAAAAACTCTATCACTTTAAATCCTTCAAAAACTTTCAAAATTGTAGATTCTACCATTGAAGATATTCGCTCTATTTCTAGAAATCTTCATCCTGTTCAGTTAGAAAAATTTGGACTAACTAAAGCTATTGAAAATATTGTAGAAGATTTAAACGAATTAACGACCATCTTTTTTTCAGATGAAATTGATAATATCGATAATTTCTTCCCAAAGGAAAAAGAAATATATTTGTATAGAATTATTCAGGAATGTGTCAATAACATCATCAAACATTCCCAAGCTACAGCTGCCAAAATTGTTGCTAAAAAGGAAGGAAACAAAGTAGTAGTTACCATTCAAGATAACGGAAAAGGCTTTAGCTTAGACGAAAGTTTAAACAAACAAAAAAGCTTTGGATTAAAGTCGTTACAAGAAAGAGTAGATTTTTTAAAAGGAAAAATAAGCTTTAATTCTGAAGAAAATAAAGGAACCAAAATAACAATAATATCGTATAGATAATGACCCCAGCCCTAAAAATAGTAATTGCAGATGACCATCCTTTATTGTTAGAAGGAATTGTTTCTGTAATTGAAAAAGAAATTTCTAATGTAGAAATATTCAAGGCAAATAATGGGGCAGAAGCACTTCAGAAAGTATCGGAAGTAAAACCAACAATCACCATTTTAGATATTGAAATGCCCTTTTTAAACGGTATTGAAGTGGCAAAAAAAATCAAGGAAAGTAAAATTGATACTAAAATCATTTTCCTTACTCTTCATAAAGAACGAAGTCTTTTTAACGAGATAAATCAAATGAATATCGATGGCTATGTGTTGAAAGAATTCTCTATTAACGAGATTAATCAATGTATAAAAACTGTACTTCAAAACAAAAAATATTATAGTAAAGAAATTGAAAATTATTTAGAAGAAGCCACTGTCGATTTATCTATATTTACAAAATCTGAGATTAATGTTCTTAAATTAATCGCTCAAGAAAAAACCTCTAAAGAAATTGCAGAAATGCTTTTTGTTTCACTAAAAACAGTCGATTCTCACCGATATAATATTTGTAAAAAACTAAATTTAAAACCCGAAAAAAACAGTCTTCTTAAGTGGGTTTTTCAAAATTCGCCTATTCTTTAAGGGTTAACCCTTAGAAAATTCAGGGTAACGCCCTATTGCAGCAAATGTAAGAATATACTCTATTTGAAGTAGTATTCCTACAAGGGTTGTAGGTCTTATTGTTAAGTAAAATTACTAACCAAATGAAACCTATTTTATCAATTCTTTTTGTGTTCTTAAGCCTTTCGTTAAGTGCTCAACAAATACAAAGATCAACACTAGGGAACGGCGGTTCTTCTACCGAAATATCAAACTCAGACCATAATTATTATGTAAGTCAGAGTGTTGGACAAAGCAGTGTTACAGGTACTTTAATTAACGGAAAATCTGTAATTCGTCAAGGGTTTCAACAACCACCCATAAAAGTTGAAATAATTTCTGAAGATACTTCAGATATTCAGGCAACTATATTTCCAAACCCTGTAGAGGCTAATATTACCATTCAGTTTAACGAAGAACTTAAAAAACCCATTAACGTGGTAATTTATGATGTTTTAGGAAAACAAATAGTTAACACCTCAGAAAAGCCTACAAGATTCTTCCATCTTAATTTGTCGCATTTGGCAACAGGTACATATTTACTCAATATAATTTCGGGAAACCGAGCATTTACTGCTAGGTTAATTAAAAAATAAACAAAATGAAAAAAATATACATATTATTAATACTTAGTACAGTTTTTAGTTTTCATTCATTTAGTCAAGAAATTACTATGGAAACAGGAGTGTCTTTTACTTCTTTCGAATTTAAGAACTCACAAGGAAACGAACTAGATAATTTACTTCCTACTACCAAAAACTTTATTTCTTTAGCCTATCGCCAAAACGTATTAAAAGATATTTTACACCTTGTTGGTGGTTTGTCTTTAAACCAATACGGAGCCGTAGGAAGTGACGATTCTGTTAACCTTTATTACCAATGGGACACCTCGTATTTAGGGGTTTTTATTGGAGTAGATATAAAAGTATTTAAAACCAACAAAATGACATTTTATTTAAGAGGTACTACTGCTTCCGAGTTTATTTTACAAGGAACACAAACCTTAAATAACCAAGTTATTAATCTAAAAAAACTAGATTATTTTAATAATCCCACCTTCTTTTTTAGAGCAGGAGCAATTATTGAATACCATGTTTCTGAAACCTTTTCAATTTTTACACAATACAAATACGGAAAAAGCTCAGAAAACGGAAAATCTGAAAAACTTAAATACAAATCACATGATATAGGATTGGGATTAGTAGTAAAACTATTTACCAATTCTACATCGGAAGATAACAATAAATAAAAAACCAAATCAAAATATTTATATTATGAAAAATTTGTACATTTTAATAGCAATGCTATTTATTTCGGCTGCAACTTTTGCACAAACAGACGGATTAAGCTATCAAGCCGTAATTATTAATCCAGATTCTATAGAATTACCTGGTGTTGATGCAACAGGAAACGTATTACCTAACAAGGATATAAGTATTCGGTTTTCTATTTTAAACGAATACGGAAACATTGAATATCAAGAAATTCAATACACCACCACAGATACATACGGAATGATTAACTTATTTGTTGGTGAAGGAGAACAAACCGTAGGAAATGGTTTCGATACCATTAATTGGGACGGACTCAGCAAAGATCTTAAAGTAGATATAGATTTTTATGCAGGAACTAACTTTACAACACTAGGAGCCCAAAAACTTTCCTTTATACCTTATGCTTATCATAGAAATATCAATGCTTCAGGAGATTTACAAGTGGATGGAAATTCCGTTTTTAATGGCGACTTTCTTGTGGAAGGAATAACCACCTTTAACAGCGATTTAGTTATTGAAGGTGAAATGACACTTAATAACAATTTAAATGTAATAGGAAATACCACTTTTGATGGAGATACCATGATAAATGGAACTCTAGGTGTACAAGGTGTTACTTCTTTATATGATGATTTGAATGTTGAAGGTATTTCAAACCTAAACAACAATTTAAATGTAAATAACGGAAATTCAACTACACTTTCAGGATCTTTACTAGTTGAAGGATTAACCACCTTTAATAATGGATTAGTCATTGAAGGCGAAACACTAATTAACGACAATTTAAATGTAGATGGAAATTTTGATGTTAACGGAACAACAAAACTGCACAATAATTTTTCGGTAGAAGATAATGCAAGCACCACTTTTACAGGAAGTGTTGGTATAAGCGGAATAACTACCTTAAAAAACAACCTTGAAGTTGTAGAAGCTGCCCAAACCCACCTTACAGGAATATTATCAGTAGATGGCGAAACCAATTTAAATAATAGTTTTAAAGTAAATGAAAGTCCATCCACTTTTACTGGTTCGGTAAGTGTTAGTGGTGTAACCCAATTAAAAAATACTCTAAATGTAATAGATGGAGCAAATACCAATTTGTCAGGTGATTTAAATGTATTAGGGAAAACCAATCTTGAAGATGAATTTAACGTAAATAACGAAAGTACTTCTAACCTATCAGGAGAATTGAATGTTGAAGGTGTTTCCAACTTAAACAATAATTTAAATGTAGAAGGAACAACAAGATTAAATGAAAATTTATGGGTTTTCGGAAACACAAGAATGGAAAATAATCTGTATGTAGGAGCAAAACTACAAGTAGCAGATAGCCTTAATGTAGAAGGAAACACTTTACTTTCCAACTTAGTAGTTAGAGGAAGTAACGATGTGGGAGGAGCCTCGGGAGCTAACCATATTGCTTTGTTTGAAAATACTAGTACATCTAGTGAGTCTGACGGAATAGCTATTAGAATTCACGGAAATGCTAGTGGGAAATTAGGTTACAAAAACCGTTTTATTACTTTCTACGGTAGTGCAAATGGTGGAGATTATATGGCAGGTCGTATCGAAAGTTACGATTTATTAGCAGGAGATTTATGGGAGTCTTTCCCAATCCCAGATTTTGCCAACTTAATAGATGTTTTCGATTTTAGTCAAGTATTAGAATATACTCCACCAAGCTTAGATTTTGACCCAGGAGCTTTGCCTTCTATGAGTGGAGGACAACTCCCGTCTGCTAATTTTTCTAGAGGTAGTTTGCCTAGTTTATCAATAGATTGGGGAGAATTTGATTATTCTTTTAGTAGAGGTAGTTTGCCAAGTCTTTCTTTTAGTCCTGGCTCATTTCCTACTTTAAACCCAGGATCTTTGCCTTCTGGAAGTTTAGATATAGGTTCTTTAAATTTAAATTTTGAAAACTTTTTTAATCCTACGGCTGGTTCAAATGCAGTAAATGATATTACTGCGATGACTGCTTGGGGAATGCGAAATGGAGACCCTGGATTTCTTCCTACAGGCCCTTGGGGTATAGCGCTAACACCACTAATACTTGCAGCAAAGCAAGTTGCAAGAGATCAAGGTGTTATCTATGGTTCTAAAGGAGCAGATTATGCAGAGTGGTTAGAAAAAGAAAACCCAGAAGAAAAATATATGTTTGGAGAAGTAGTAGGAGTTAAAGGGGGAAAAATCTCTCGAAACACCACCAATGCAGACCAAGTAATGTCCATCTCTTTAGCACCTATAGTTTTAGGTAATATGCCTGATGCGAATCGAAAAGAAGCGTTTGAAAAAGTTGGGTTTATGGGGCAGGTTCCAGTACTAACTTTGGGAGATGTTAAAGTTGGAGATTATATCGTAGCTTCAGGTTATAACGATGGTTATGCAAAAGCACTTTCTGCAAAAGAGATTTCGTTAAAAGACCTAAAAAATATTATAGGTCGTGCTTGGACAGGTTCTAATGGAAACAAAGCAAGTTTAATAAATGTTTCTGTTGGTCTTAAAACTAACGAATGGGTAACCATTTTTGAACAACAAGAAGCAAAAATTAACGACTTAGAAACCAAACTTAAACAACTTGAAAATCTCTCTGAAAGATTGGAAAAGTTAGAGTCTAAAATTGAAACATTAGAAATTAATTAAGGAGGGGATACCTTGATTAATTGACAAAGAAAAGCCGTTGTAAATTATTTTGCAACGGCTTCTCTTATGTAACAAATGTTCTTCTTTAGTATTACATTTCCATGTATATTTGTACTTTAGAATAAATCTAAATTAGTAAAACTTATTTTTAGTTGAACAAGTGTTCTTCTAAAAATATCTAGTTGAACTAACCCCGTTGAATAACGGGATCTTATAAGTTTTATAATTAATCAAAGGAAATATGAAATTCAAAAAAGAAGACATCCTAAAAGCATTAGAAACCATTACCGTTGCTGGCGAAGGAAAAAACATGGTCGAAAGCGGAGCCGTTCAAAATGTAATGACCTTCGCAAATGAAGTTATCGTAGATTTAGTATTATCAACTCCTGCCTTACATATTAAAAAAAGAGCAGAAGCAGATGTTATAAAGACGATTAAAGAGAAAGTATCTGAAGATGCTCAAGTAATCGTAAACATAAAAGTAGAAGCACCTGCACAACCTGCAAACCCTAATTTAATTAAAGGAAAAAGCATACCGGGAATAAAAAATATTATAGCAGTAGCTTCTGGAAAAGGAGGCGTTGGTAAATCTACCATTACAGCAAACTTGGCAGTTTCATTGGCTAAAATGGGTTATAAAGTAGCTGTGTTAGATGCAGATATTTATGGACCTTCCATTCCTATTATGTTTGATGTAGAAAAAGAACGCCCGTTATCTACTACCGTTAACGGAAGAAGCAAAATGAAACCTATAGAAAATTACGGAGTAAAAGTGCTTTCTATCGGGTTTTTTACCACACCCGAGCAGGCAGTTATATGGAGAGGTGCAATGGCTTCAAAAGCATTAAATCAATTAATTTTTGATGCCGATTGGGGTGAATTGGATTTTATGTTAGTCGATCTTCCCCCTGGAACGGGCGATATTCATTTAAGTATTATGCAAGCAATGCCTTTAACAGGTGCTGTTGTGGTTAGTACACCGCAAAATGTTGCCTTGGCAGATGCTCGAAGAGGTGTTGCGATGTTTCAGCAAGAAAACATACAAGTTCCTGTTTTGGGTATTATTGAAAATATGTCTTATTTCACTCCAGAAGAGTTACCAGATAATAAATATTATATCTTCGGAAAAGAAGGTGCTAAGAATTTAGCGGAAGATTTAAAGATTCCGTTTTTAGGTGAAATTCCTTTGGTGCAAAGTATTCGAGAAGCCGGAGATAATGGTCGTCCAGCAGCTTTACAAGAAAGCACACCACTTTCTAAAGCATTTGAAAGATTGGCCGAAGTTGTAGTTGAAGAAACCAATAACCGAAACGAAATTTTACCTCCTACAGAAGTTATTAAAATGACCAATTCTGTGGGTTGTTCCACATCAAAAAACTAAAGATGCAAGAGCAATTAAGATTAACTATTGAAAAAGCATTAGATGAAATTCGTCCCTTTCTTCAAAACGATGGGGGCGATATTTCATTGTTATCCATAGAGGATGGTAAAATTGTAAAAGTGCAATTAGAAGGTGCTTGTGTAGGTTGTTCAGTAAATCAAATGACCTTAAAAAGCGGTGTAGAAATGACCATAAAAAAATACGCTCCTCAAATTGAACAAGTGATAAATATAGAGGCTAAGTAAAATAGTTTTTATTTTCCATATTTTCAACTTTATTAACTTCGCGAAAAACCTCAGTGACCTTTGTGGTTAAAAGATAATATTCTTCCGTCTTCAATCTTCCGTCCTCAAACTTTAGTATAATCACTCAATTTCTGATAATAAAATTTTTAGCTATATTTATTGTTTTCCATATTTTATGAAATATAAATTATCAATTTTTATTATAATGCTAAACTTATTTGGTTGTTCTAAAATTGAAACCAAAACTGATTTTATTGGAATTTGGGAATCAATTGAAAGCCATCATCCGAAAATTGTTCTAACTTTTTATCAAGATTCGCTAATTTTAGATGCTTATTCTGGGGGATTTCATACCAATTCGGATTGGACTTTTGACAACTCAAAAATTTATCTCAAAAATGTTAGTATCAAGGATAGTGTAATCCATAAATCTATGGATTATCTATACAAATTTAGTAATTTGAAAGATACTTTAACTATTCATCTTCAGACAGATAATAAAAAGGACTATGGTAAATTAATAAAAGTAAATAAGAATCCTTTTATAAATTGATTATCAAAGAGTGTAGTGTTTGTGTGGTGTGTTCGGTGAACCAAATGACTTTAAAAAGTGGCGTAGAAATGACCATTAAAAAGTTTGCTCCTCAAATTGAACAATTGATAAATGTAATTTAAATTAAGTAGAAAATTAAGGTTAAAGGATTAATTATACTTAAAAGTCAATTAAATTATAATTTTTTTTATTTTACTTG
>JALWUJ010000058.1:0-14162 GCA_027080135.1 Flavobacteriaceae bacterium
GGCTTATGATGTCTGGTATTAGCGTTCATTTTAATTTAAAATAGCAAAAATTCTTTATACAAAATTAAATAGATAATTGGTTTGTTTGATTTAATTATTAAAGTAATTACCTATATTTGCTTTAATAACAATGTTTTATTATTGAATTTACTTTAAAATGAAATTAGACGCATTAAACTGGAAAATATTACAATGTTTGCAAAAGAACGCAAGGCAATCCAATGCTGAGATTGGAAGGATAGTTGGAATAAGTTCGCCTGCAGTTTCCGAAAGAATAAAGAAAATGGAAGATGCGGGTGTAATTACAGATTATATAACGGTAGTTTCGCCTTTTGAAGTGGGTTATCAATTAACTGCAATTATCACCCTGCGTGCTTTTATGGGAAAATTAAAACCTTTTTTAAACAAAGTAAAAACTTATGATGAGGTACAGAATTGTTACCGAATTACGGGGAATGAAAATTTTGTTTTGGAAGTTGTTCTAAAAAATCAAAAACATTTAGAGACTTTTATTGACCAATTAATTAGATACGGAGAAACAAAAACTCAAATTGTTTTGTCTCATGTGGTTGAAAATGCAGTGGTGAAAAAATTAAATTAGAAACCCGCAGCATTCTAGTTAAACACTACGGGTTTTCCACAATAAATAATACTTAATTATTGAATTTCTATCGTAACTTTTATCGCTTCATTTGTAGAAGGATATGAAAAACCATCGTTGACCATCATCACATTTCCGTTTTCATTTTCTCCTGTAGCTGCTCCTCCACGGATTGGCTGATTGTTACCAGCTCCTGGAAATTCGTTTACTTCGGTACCTGCATCCCAAAGAATTAACTGCGAAGTCATATCTCCTGAAACTGCATTTCCGTTGTTAAACAAACTAATTCCTTCGTCGCTAAAAGCATAAAATAAATCGTTAGATTCTACCAACATTAAGGCAAAATTCAAGTAATCTCCTTCTTCAGCTGTAAAAGTAAAAGTGTAAGAGTTATCCGGTAATAATGGACCTGGTGCACCAGCCCCTTCGGGAGTGTTAAAAACACCACTTTCTGAAACACCAGTTATAGTTGAGATTGCGGCTCCTAAAACACTAGGGTCTCCATCTTCAGCTAAATTTTCCAGCCCGTTTCCATTATCTGAAGTATTATTGGTAAAAATCGGCATTGTTTCGTTAGTATGAACCGCAAAAACTCCGGGTGCGAAAGGTGAAAAATACCCAGTATTGCTTGTTAAAAAACCATCCATCATACTGTTATCTCCATCTTCGGCTAATTTTTCCATTCCTGCTGAAGCATTAGTGCCAGATGTAAAAAGTTTTGCTTGATCACTGTGAACAGCAAATACTCCTGGAGCCAATGGACTTGGTAAAGTTGAATTATTTGAAACATTATTAATCGTTACTGTAAACATCGTTCCTCCGTCGTGAGAAAGGATTACATTTATTACCGTATCGGTTGAAGGGTAGGTAAAACCATCGTTTACTAAGTGGATTACTCCGTTTTCGTCAATTCCAGTATTAGCTCCTGATTGATTCATAGGTTGATTAGGTCCATTTCCAGGTTCTTCATTTACTTCGGTACCGGCATCCCATAATAATAGTTGTGAAGTTACATCGCCTGTTGTTGCGTTTCCGTTGGCATCGTATAATGCCAATCCAGTATCATCAAATCCAAAAAATAAATCGTTGGATTTTACAAACATGGTTGAAAGAGAAAGGAAAGCTCCTTTTCCTGCATCAAAAGAAAAACTTTGTGTTCCTTCTGGCGGAATGGCACCAAAAGTTCCATTCATCTTAAAGGTTTTTGGTGTAAATACGTTTTCAACAGTTACTTTAAAAGTTGCTGAAGCTGCTGGTTCTGGCGTTACATTGTCGTCGTCACTACTACAAGAAGTAGCGATAAATAAAATACTAAATAGTAAAATTGAAATTTGTTTTTTCATCATAATTATTTTTTTGTTTAACTATGACAAAAGTATAACGGGAAGTAAAAAAGAAATGTTAGCTACCTAACATATGCTCATTTTTTTAAAATAATTTCGTTTCGGTTAAAATCTAAAAAGCCTTCTTCTTTAAGTTCATTCATAATAATATTAAGCGATGGTCGGGAAGTTCCTAACAAAGAAGCCATATCTTTTTGAGTGTAGGGATGTTTTATTTTTATGTTTCCGTTAACAAGTGGAGTTCCAAAATCGGATTCTAATTCTGTTAGAAATTCTAAAACTCTGGTTCGAGTATCTTTAAAAAGAAGAAGTTCTAACCTACGTTCTAATTTTTTAATTCGAAGCCCAATAAAACGATATAATTTTATGCTAAGAGGTCTGTTTTTAAGCATTAATCCTTGTAATTCTTCAGTTGAAATGGAACAAATTGAATTGTCCTTTTCAATAGCCTGAGCAAACTCAGTATGTTTGTCTTCGCCTAATATTGTTTTCTCTCCAAAGATTTCTCCTTTTGAAAGAATGGCTTTAATCACTTCGGTTCCGTCTTCGGTATAATAACCAATTTTCACTTTACCTTGATCTATTAAATATACTTTTGAAGCAGAATCATCGGTAAAATAGATGAATTCTTTTTTTGTGTATTTGTCAAATTCATGCGAGTTTTTATAAGCTTTGAACTTATGAGGACAAAGGATTTTATGAAGGTTTATTTCTTCAAAATACCAAATATTATCGCTTTTCATTGTCGTTAATTATAAGGTGAGGAAATTCATCTAGATTCCAATTTATCACTAAACCTCCTGCTAAAGATTGTGCAATTTCTTTTCCATAAAGATATTCACAAAGATACAAAGCGGCTTCAAAACTTTTGGATCCACCCGAAGAAGTAATAAATTTTCCATCGTGCACAAAAAGCACGTTTTTACGAATATCTAAATTGGGAAACATGGTTCGCATTTTATCAATATCACTCGGAAAAGTAGTGGATACGGAATGGTCTAAAACTCCAGCTTTTGCCAATACAAATGCTCCATCGCAATGCGAAGTAACAAACAATGCTTTTTTTGAAACTTGTTGAACAAAGTTGATTAATTGAGTGTTTTTCAAATCTGAATCTAGATGATGCTCGGCACTTGGCACAACTAAAATATCGATTTTTGGAAGCTCATCTTTTAGGTAATTATAATCGGGATTTATTCGCAATCCTTCAAAAGTAGTAACTGTTTTATCTGTATCTGCAACGGTAAAAACATTCATTGCTTTGATGTTTTTTCTATAAATGGTATGCTGAAATATATCGTAAGGAGCGGTAAGTTCGGTATTGTAAGTTCCGTCCATTATTAAGAAAGCAACATTGTATCTGGAAGAATCTAACTTAGGAAATTGCTTCGGAGTAGTTTCCGTTTTTACTTCTTTAATAGTAGGTTTTCCTTCCGAAGGGTTTCCGCAAGAAATCATTCCGAAGAAAATAATTAAAAGGATGAAATTTTTCATATTGATAGTGATTAGTCTGTTGTAAAGGTAGTTTTATTTTTTAAAATCCGGTACAACCAAACGGAAAGTAGCATTGCAATTAAGCCATAAATTGCCGTTAAACTCCAATTGGTTTTATATCCAAATTTATCGATAATAGCAAAACTTAAAATTGGGCAGAGGATGTGAGCGAAGGAAAACGAAATGGAATACCAAGCCATATATTTTCCTTCGTAACCCTTTTTTGCTTGGTTCATCGCAAAGGTATTGGTGAAGGGAAATGAAATCATTTCGCCAACCGTTATTACGAACATTTGGAAGATTAAAATTTGCCAAAAGTTATCGAAAAGCAGAAAAACAAAACTGAATCCCATTAAAAACGAACTGTATAAAAACAGTTTCGGATGGGGGAATTTCTTTTTTTCAATCCAAGCTACTAAAGGCATTTCAATTAAAACAATGAGCACTCCATTTAGTAACATTAAAAGTCCTGTGTAATCTTCACTTAAACCAAATTGTTTAAAATGATAAGTTGGCATCGTAAAGAAAAGTTGCATAAAAATCATTCCCATCAAGAAGCTAATTCCGAGAAAAACTAAATAAGGCTTGTCTTGTAAAATACGGAAGTTTTTGTCTTTTGATAAGGCTTCTTTTTTTTCGGAATGACTGTGTAAATCCTTCTTTTTCACTAACAAAACAAATAATAAAGTGGCTAATATGCAGGTAATTCCGTCAATCCAAAACAGTGCGTCATACCCTTTACTAACAATTAAAAGTCCGCCAATCATCGGTCCAAAAATAAATCCTAAATTAATTGCAAGTCGTATTAATGCTAAAGATCGAGTTTGGTTTTCGGGCTTGCTATAGGCTTTTAATGAAACAAATAAAGCAGGGCGAAACATATCGGCGATGCTCATAATAAAGAAAACAGCAAAACATAAAGCCCAAAATGTGGTAACAAATTGCAATGCGATAAATAAAATTCCGGTAGTAAATAAACTGCGAGACATTACATTGTAAAACCCGATTTTGTCTGTGAGTTTTCCACCTAAATAATGACCTACAAGTGAGCCAACACCAAAGAAAGAAAGTATAATACCTACATCTTCCAACGTAAATTTTAACTCTTCATTTAAATACCGACTTAAAAAAGGAAGTACCATCGTTCCGGCTCTGTTAATAAAAGTAACAAAAGCCAAAAACCAAATTTCTTTGGAAAGTCCTTTAAAAGAGGAAATGTATTTTAAGTAGATGTTTTTCATTGAAAGTTTAAATGTAAAACCTCTAAATAGATATTTCAACATTTTAATATTGAAATAACTTATTGTGTTATAATTTTTCTGTTTTTATATAAAAATATACAATTGCCTTCCTATATTTACTGAAAATAATTATGATGAAATCAATACTTATAATTGTAACATTATTAATTTCAAATTTTGGAATTTCTCAAAACAACAAAGAAATTTTAAAAGAAATTGAAAAAGTTCAAACAGAATTAAACGAAGAATATTCCAACCCGGAAACTTCTATTTTAGATTCTTTAGATCAAATTACGTTCAAAGGATTAAAATTTTACCCTATAGATTTAAAGTTTCGAGTGAAAGCAAAATTTGTGAGAACTCCCAATGAAAAGCCTTTTTTAATGAAGACTTCTACCGCAAGATTGCCCGAATATGTAAAATATGGAGAAGCTTATTTTACTATTGATGGGAAAGAGTTAAAGCTCAATTTATATCAAAGTACTAACCACGAAAATGAAGAAGGTTATGAAGATTATTTATTTTTACCTTATACTGATTTAACCAGTGGTGACGGATCTTACGGGGGAGGAAAATACATTGATATTCGCATTCCTCAAGGTGATGTTTTGGTAATCGATTTCAATAAAGCATATAATCCATATTGTGCTTATAGTCACCGATATTCTTGCCCTATTCCTCCAGAAGAAAACGATTTATTAGTGCGTATTGAAGCAGGAGTAAAGGATTATAAAGAACATTGATTTTATATTAAAATAAAACTTTACTCCTTAACGGCTTTTCAAGATTAATAAAAAAAGTTTAGATAAAGAGAACATAGCGTTTCTGAGCCTTCACGAGAAAACCTAAAAAAACTTAACCAACCACATTCCAAAAAACACCGCTGCAAATCCTATAATAAATGTAAGCAAAGTATAACCTGCAAATAGCAAAAAATTACCATCTCGTAAAAACAAATGATTTTCATAAGCAAAGGTTGAGAAGGTTGTAAACCCACCACAAAAACCAACCGCTATAAACATCACAATATTACTAGAAAGCACATTTTGTTTAAGAGTTAGACCTAATACAATTCCTATAATTAAACTTCCTATTATGTTTGCTGCGAAAGTCCCGTAGGGAATTCCGTGTTTGTAGCTGTTAAGATAAGTTCCAATCCAATATCTAAGGGAACTTCCAAGACCACCACCTACAAATACTAAGAGTACGTTTTTCATTGTACGAAGATAAAAAAAACCTCCTAAGTATATGACTTAAGAGGCTAATTAAAAAAATAATTAATAACTATTTCTTTACTTGATAATAAATATCGGTCTGAATTTCTTCTGGTTGTACAGTTGTTGGATCGTTTGTGTATAATTCCCAAACAAGTTCACCGTATTCTAGATTGTTGTTTTTAAAGAAATTTGCAATGTTATTATGTGCTTCCATATCTCCATCTCCATAATTACCATATTTGGTTAGTGTTACAATGGAACCCGCAGGTATTTCAACTTTATCCATTCCTTCGTCTGGAGCTAAACTTGTATTTAACATAAGCCCTATATAAAATTCGGTGACTCCTTCTTTCTCATCGTACTTGGTATAGACAGATGCTGGGGTGTAATCTTCTGATTTTAAGTTGTTTTTTGCTGCATACATCCCTGCTTTTGGCATAAATTCTTGAAATAAAGAAGGAATGTCTTCAATTTTTGCTTTCTGAAAATAACCAATAAAGGTTTGTGCTTCAATTTCTCGTTCGCTAATAGTACCAACTTTATATTTAGGTGCTTTACCAGCTAGATTAGCCATTTCTTTTTCAATGACATTATCCAAATTTTCAAGTCCTTTTTCTTCCATAGGTCCTAACATGGCATCCATACCACCAGAAATTGCTGCAAAAAATTTAAACATAAATGGTGTTTTTTCAGCTTTCATTCCCCAAGTAACATTTGTTCCATCTTCTACTTCTTCTAAGGTCCAATACACATCGCTAGGTTCAAAATCACCAAACTGAATTTTTTGATCTATAGATTTATTTTCTTCCAAAGCAATGGTTTCTATCTTTCCAGGACCATCTTTACTTGTCCAAGAATAAGATCCTCCAATTCCACTGGTTTTTTCAGGATAAGTAGCAACAATAGTTGAATCTTCCTCTTGCCAAGGTCCCCATTCTTGCCAGTTTTTAAAATCGTTTAAATTGTTAAAAATTACACTTGCGGGTGCTTTAATAATTCGAGAACGGTTCACATCGTAACTATCGGGTTGTGTTGAAATATACGCCCATCCTCCCAATAGAAGTACGATAACAATAATTAAAATGTACTTTAAAATTTTCATGATGTAGTGATTATTTGATTAGTTGCTAAGTTAAGAAATTTGTTGATAATCCAATTTAAGTATTAATGTTGGATTTTAAAACTTAATAAGTTTAGCAGAAATGATTACTTTTACAGCTATTAAATTAATAAATGAAACAATATGAATATTAA
Organism: Flavobacteriaceae bacterium; assembly: GCA_027080135.1. Classification (GTDB taxonomy): domain Bacteria; phylum Bacteroidota; class Bacteroidia; order Flavobacteriales; family Flavobacteriaceae; genus Marifrigoribacter. The sequence goes on from JALWUJ010000058.1 coordinate 7,151, forward strand.
ATTTATCGCGGGATTACTTTTAGCTTTTATAATCACTTTTTCTTGTGCCGAAGAAAAAAAAGAAGCAGATGCTAATTCTGACACAAAAGAAAAGACAGAAGTTAAAAAAACAACTGATTTTGATTTTAATGTTGAACAATTTGCAGACATTAAAATATTACGTTACCAAATTCCAGGTTGGGAAAATTTAACTTTAAAAGAACAAAAACTAGTGTATTATCTTACACAAGCTGGCCTTTCTGGAAGAGATATTATTTGGGATCAAAATTATCGCCATAACTTAACAATTAGAAAAGCTCTAGAAAATATATACACCAATTATAAAGGTGATAAAACAACAGAAGATTGGAAAAATTTTGAAACTTATTTAAAAAGAGTATGGTTTTCTAACGGAATTCATCATCATTATTCCAATGCTAAAATTCCCGCTGGATTTTCTTCAGATTATTTAAAAGAATTACTTGCAGCAACTAACACCAAGTTAGAAGGAGAAGCTTTTGATGTTATTTTTAACGATAAAGACACCAAAAAAGTAAACCAAGCAAAAGGAGTTGATAATGTTTTGGAAAGTGCCGTAAATCTATATGGGCCTAATGTTACTAATAGTGATGTTACAACATTTTATGGAAAAATGAAATCTCCAGACCCTAAAAAACCATTATCTTATGGATTAAATTCTCAGTTGGTTAAAGAAAATGGAGTTTTAAAAGAACGTACTTATAAATCGGGTGGGCTTTATGGTTCGGCAATCGATGAAATTGTAAAATGGTTGGAATTGGCTCAAGGTGTTGCAGAAAATGAAGCACAAGGAAAAGCACTTGGTTTATTAATAAAATATTACAAAACAGGAGACCTACAAACTTGGGATGATTATAATGTGGCTTGGGCGGGTGCTACCGAAGGAAATGTAGATTATATTAACAGTTTTATCGAAGTATATAACGATCCGTTAGGTTACAGAGGCTCCTACGAAACTATTGTTCAGATTAAAGATTTTGATATGTCAAAAAAAATGTCTGTGGTTTCAAACAACGCACAATGGTTTGAAGATCATTCGCCAATTATGGAAGAACACAAAAAGAAAAATGTGGTGGGTGTTACCTACAAAGTGGTGAATGTTGCGGGAGAAGCTGGAGATTCTTCGCCGAGTACCCCCATTGGTGTAAATCTTCCAAATGCGAATTGGATTCGTGCTGCGGTTGGATCTAAATCTGTTTCCTTAGGAAATATTATTTATTCCTATCAAAATGCAGGAAATACAGGTCGTTTAAAAGAATTTGTAAACGATGATGAAGAATTAAGATTAGAAGAAGAATACGGACAATTAGCAGATAAATTACACACTGCTTTACACGAAGTAGTTGGTCACGCTTCTGGACAGTTAAATCCTGGTGTTGGTGAAACTAAAGAAACTTTAAAAAATTATGCTTCCACTTTGGAAGAAGGACGTGCAGATTTAGTTGGGCTTTATTATTTATACAATCCAAAATTACAAGAATTAGGGTTAGTGGATGATTGGAAAAGTGTAGGTATGGCTGCTTATGATGGTTATATTCGAAATGGGATGATGACACAATTAATCCGTTTAGATTTAGGTGACGATGTAGAAGAAGCACATATGAGAAACCGACAATGGGTTTCGGCTTGGGTTTTTGAAAAAGGAAAAAAAGATAATGTAATCGAAAAAATTACTCGTGATGGTAAAACTTATTTTAATATAACCAACTACGAAAAACTTCACGATTTATTCGGGCAATTATTACGCGAAACACAACGCATAAAATCTGAAGGAGATTATAAAGCTGTACAAGCATTAGTGGAAGGTTACGGAGTAAAAGTAGATCAAGCACTACATAAAGAAGTTTTAGAACGTAACAAGCAATTTACATCGCCACCTTATAGCGGTTTTGTAAATCCTGTAATTGTTCCTAAAACCAATGATACTGGAGAAATTGAAAGTTTTACCATAGAGCAACCTGCAACTTTTGCAGAACAAATGTTGTATTATAAAAAGAATTATAATTTTTTACCAGAAGTGAATTAAGGAAGAAAATAAAATAATTTAAATAAGTGCTTTTTGTTAATTCAGGAAGCACTTTATTTTATTTCATTAACCAACCTTTCAAAAAGAAAAGAAATATCACAAAAGCAATAAATCCTACTAAAATCCAAATACTACCTTTGTAATGTATCTTGTTTACAGCTTTGTCTTTTCGGTAACTATAAACCATAAGAATTATAAAAGCGATAACAAAGAAAATAACAAATGACCACTGTCCAGTACTAAACATATTTTTGTAGATTTAAGGCTTCAAAAATACAACCTTAAAACAATATTATGAAGAATAAAATCGCTGCAGTTCAAACATTTCACGAAGCTTTCGGATTAGGAGTAAAACATTCACCCACTTCTGCTTTAACCAAAGAAAAAAACCTACTTCGTTTTAATTTAATGAAAGAAGAAAACGAAGAATACCTAGAAGCTGCCAACAATAACGATTTAGTTGAAGTTGCCGATGCACTGGGCGATATGCTTTATATTTTATGCGGAACCATTATCGAACACGGAATGCAACATAAAATTGAAGAAGTTTTTAACGAAATTCAAAAAAGTAATATGAGTAAATTAGGAGCCGACGGCAAACCAATTTACCGAGAAGACGGGAAAGTTTTAAAAGGACCTAATTATTTTAAACCGAATATTAAGGCTATTTTAGATATTTAATATCATAAAAACTTGTAACCTAACATGAACTCTATCAAACTGAATGATATTTTAAAATTAGAAAATCTAAGCAATACTAAAATTAGATTTAATTTAATGTTTGATGGAAATTGGAATCCAATTGAAATGTTTAAGAATAATGATATGGAAACTATTCTTGAAGGACATTACTGGAATTACGACAAAAAGAAATCTTATAAATTAGGACAAACTACAATAGGTTTTATTCGGATAAAAAGCAATGAAAATCTATGGCTTTTATTTCATGTTGGAAAAGTAACAAAAGATTTAAACCTTCAAAACGCAGTTGGTTACAAATACGAAACATTAACTGAATATGAAAAGTATTTTGGTCGAATAATAGTGAGATATAAGAACAAGTCACAAAATATGGTACGAAAAGCAGAATCTATAATTAATGATTGCGAAATAGCACAAATACTGCCAGACGTTTTTGATAATGATATTTTTCCAGGTTACGATAAAGTTAATATATCTTGGAAGGAACTTTCGAGAGTAATTACAAAGGACACATGGAAAACAGCTTTGCGAAATCAAAAGGGAGTTTACCTAATTACAGACATATCAAACGGGAAAATGTATATTGGTTCGGCTTATGGAGACGAAATGATTTTAAATCGTTGGAAATCATATATAAAAAATGGAAACGGTGGAAATAAAGAACTTAAAAAGTTAGATTTTGAATACATAAAAGAAAATTTTCGATTTTCAATTTTAGATATATTCAAATCAACAACCAAAAATAAAATAATAATTGAACGAGAAAGTTGGTGGAAAGAAACTTTATTAAGTCGAAAATATGGGTATAATGCAAATTAAGGAAGATAACCCTAATTTTTTTATACTTAGAAAACTAGGTGTTATATTGTTACAATTTAGTACAGTTACCAATGTGTTTTTAAGATTTTCCTGAATTATGGTATTAGTATTCAACAAGAAGTTAAAAAAAAATAGGCTTATTTTAGTATAAATTATTTAACTCTCCTAAACCTACTCCACCAAATACCTCCAACCAAATTCGTCTTCGGTTAGATTGTATTGAATTTCCATCAATTCTTTTTTAAATCTTGTGGCGTAACCTTCTGGGCATTTGGGTAAATGATACACTTGTTCTTGATAACTAAAATCACTTACAGGACTTATTACAGCAGCAGTTCCAGATCCAAAAATCTCTTTTAAACTACCATTATTGGAAGCTTCAATAATTTCAGAAATAGAAATTCTTCGCTCCTCTACTTTAATACCATCTCTTTTTGCCAAAGCAATAACACTTCTTCTAGTAATTCCGTCTAAAATACGATCGCTAATAGGAGCCGTTAATAAAGTATCGTTTACTCTAAAGAAAACATTCATCGTACCTGCTTCTTCCAAATATTTATGTTCGTTGGAGTCGGTCCAAATTACTTGATGAAAACCTTTTTCCTTAGCAAGATTAGTAGGGTAAAACTGTGCAGCATAATTTCCAGCAGCTTTTGCAGCACCCACACCACCATCGGCAGAACGGCTAAAATGTTCAGCAATAACCACTTTTACATCACCCGAATAATAAGCTTGTGCTGGTGAGAGTAAAATCATAAATTTATATTCATCAGACGGAGAAGCGGAAACACCACTTTGAGTAGCAATCACAAATGGACGAATGTAAAGTGAATTTCCCAATCCAGGTTTTATCCATTCAGAGTCTAGGTTTAACATAGTTTCCAGGCCTTCAAAAAAGAATTCTTTAGGAAATTCAGGAATTGCTAATCGTTTGGAAGATTTGTTAATTCTATTAAAATTGTCTTCTGGTCTAAACAACCATATTTTACCTCGATTGTCTTTGTAGGCTTTCATCCCTTCAAAAACAGCTTGTCCATAATGAAACACCTTTGCAGCAGGTGAAATACTTAACGGGCCAAAAGGTTTAATTGTTGGATTGCTCCATTTCCCATCCTTATAATCACATTCAAACATATAATCTGTAAACTCGTGCCCGAAAGATAAGTTGTTAAAATCTACTTGGTTTATACGTGAAAAATCTGTTTTTTCAACAGAAATATGTTGTGATATTTTAAGGTTCATGAATGAGGATTTTATATAGTGCAAAAGTAGTTAATATAAAGCCAATTTTACTTAAAAATGTTTTAATTTTGTGATTGTTAAAAATCAATTATTTATAGAAATTCAAATTTTATTATTATGAAAAAATTAGTCGTTTTATTGAGTATTCCCTTTCTTTTATTTTCTTGTAAGTCTGAAAATAAGTCCGAAAAACAAGAAGCTTCGGCAAAAGAAGTAGCAAAACAAGAAATAGCCTATGCATCTTTTGGTGATAAAATTACCGATGAGAATGTAATATCAAAAACGGAAGCGGTTGAGGTTTATAAAAACCTAAAAGTTGGTGATACGGTTTCTTTAAAAATGACGACCAAAGTAAATAAAGTGTGTCAATCTAAGGGTTGTTGGATGCGTCTAGATTTAGGCGATGAAGAGGTAATGGTAAAGTTTAAAGATTACGGTTTTTTTATGCCAAAAAACATTGCAGATAAAGAAGTAATTGTAAACGGAAAAGCATTTATTTCTGAAGTATCTGTGGAAGAACAACGTCATTATGCAGAAGATGCAGGAAAATCTGAAGATGAAATTGCCGCCATTACCGAAGTTGAAAAAACATTTTCTTTTGAAGCAGATGGAGTTTTATTAAAAGAGTAAAACCATGAAAATTTTAAGCCTTTTAACGCTTGCTTTATTGGTGTCTTGTAATTCTTCAGATGAAAAAGAAGAAACCAAAGTATCTAATAAAAAGTTTGTGCCAGATATGTATGTAGCTTCAGAAATGACGCTGCTTATGCGGTCTATGTATGATGCAAATGAAACTTTTAAAAAAGATATTTTAGCAGGAAATACACCTGAAAGTTTTCCAAAAGATTTTCTTAAAATATTTACAGCAAAACTCACAGGCGATAAACCTTATAACGATACATTTAAGGCGTTTTCAAAAGTGTATATAGATAATGAAAGAACCATTTTCGACACCACGAGCAAAATACCTATAAAAACTCGGTATAACAATGCCATTAATACTTGTATTTCATGTCATACTACTGAATGTGTAGGACCGATTCCGAGAATTGAAAAACTCTTAATTAACTAATGTTTTGAAGCGTGAAATAATCACCACGGAAGACGGATCAACCACTATTCATTTACCCGATTGGAACGAGCAATATCATTCCAAACACGGAGCCATACAAGAAGCCTATCACGTATTTATTGAGATGGGCTTCTTTTATTTTCTGAAAAACAATCAACCAAAACCTTTAAAAATTTTAGAAATTGGTTTTGGTACCGGACTCAATAGTTTTATCACTTTAATTGAAGCTGAAAAACTAAGTGTTAAAGTTAATTATACAGGAGTTGAAGCCTATCCAATAGCTTCGGAAGAAATTGAAAAATTAAATTACCCTAAACAATTAAATGCTTCGGAAGAATTATTTTTAAAACTTCATGAATCTAATTGGAATACTTCAGAAAGTATTACTAATGCTTTCAACCTTCAGAAACAAAAGAAATTCTTTTCAGAAATAGACGATCAAAGCCAATACCACCTTATATATTTTGACGCTTTTGGAGCCAGAGTTCAACCCGAATTATGGACCGAAGAAATATTTCAGAAAATGTTTAATGCCTTAAAAGAAGATGGTGTTTTAGTCACCTATTCGGCAAAAGGAAGCGTACGAAGAGCAATGCAAACCGTAGGTTTTACCGTTGAAAAACTTCCTGGACCTCCCGGAAAAAGACAAATGCTGAGAGGAACGAAGCATTCACAACTGACCAAGGCGTAAATGCTGAGAGGAACGAAGCTTTCACGATTGACCAAAGCGAAATACTGAGAGGAATGAAAAAAAATTCAGAATTATGATTTCAAAATTCAGAATGTTTTTTATATAAAATTGTCATACATCATTAGTCATAAAGCAAAGCGGTCATATATCTTTTTTCAAGTGACATAATGGCATTTTAATAGAAATGGCAGTACTTTTGCAAACCATAAATTTCAAAAATTTAAATATACTCAGGCAATGAGCAAAAAAAATAAAAAAGAACAAGAACTTGAAGAGGAAGTATTAACTGCCGAAAAGGAAACTGTTCAAGAAGAAAAAGCAGAAGAACTAAGTCCTTTAGAAGCCTTAAGAGAAGAATTAGAAAAAGAAAAAGACAAGAATTTACGTCTTTTTGCAGAGTTTGAAAATTTCAGAAAACGTACAGCGAAAGAACGTATCGAAT
>JALWUJ010000058.1:14172-23873 GCA_027080135.1 Flavobacteriaceae bacterium
ATTTTCAACCGCAAGCGAAGCAGTAATGAATGCATTATTACCTGTTTTAGACGATTTTGACAGAGCACTTTCAGAAATTGAAAAATCGGAAGATGCAGGTCATTTAGAGGGAATAATTTTAATTAATAATAAACTTAGAGAAACTCTAAAAACAAAAGGACTTGAGATTATTGAAACCAATAAATGCGATGTTTTTGATCCTGATATTCATGAAGCAATTACACAAATTCCTGCACCAAGTAAAGACTTAAAAGGGAAAATTGTAGATGTAATTGAAAAAGGATATAAACTAGGTGATAAAGTAATCCGTTTTCCAAAAGTAGTTATTGGGCAATAAACTAAAAATTAATTGTAAATATAAGTTAGCCGCTTTCTCGGATTAAGTATGAAAGAAGATTATTATATAATATTAGGAATTTCAAAAAGTGCTTCAGCTTCAGAAATAAAAAAAGCATATCGTAAGAAAGCGATAGAATTTCATCCAGACAAAAACCCAGGCGATACCAAAGCCGAAGAAAATTTTAAAAAAGCAGCAGAAGCTTACGAGGTTTTAAGCGACCCAGATAAAAAAGCCAAATACGATCGTTTTGGGCACCAAGCCTTTGAAGGTGGCGGTGGTTTTGGTGGCTTTGGCGGTGGCGGTATGAATATGGATGATATATTTAGCCAGTTTGGAGATATCTTCGGAGGTGGAGGTTTTGGAGGAGGCTTTGGCGGCGGTAGAAGACAGGCTCGTGTAAAAGGAAGCAATCTTCGTATTAGAGTAAAACTTACATTAGAAGAAATTGCCAACGGAGTAGAAAAAAAAATTAAAGTAAAACGCAAAAAAGTAGCCCAAGGAACCACTTATAAAACTTGTACTACTTGTAATGGTAGTGGTCAAGTAACTCGTATTCAGAATACTATTTTAGGAAGAATGCAAACATCTGCTCCTTGTAATGTTTGTCATGGTGCAGGACAATCCATCGATAAAAAACCAACCAACGCCGATGCCAACGGAATGATAGCTACCGAAGAAACGGTTTCAATAAAAATTCCAGCAGGTGTTGTAGAAGGAATGCAATTAAAGGTTTCAGGAAAAGGAAACGAAGCACCAGGAAATGGAATTTCGGGAGATTTATTAGTTCATATTGAAGAAAAATCACATCCAACTTTACAACGAGAAGGTGATAATTTACATCATGACCTTTATATAAGTTTTTCGGATGCTGCTTTAGGAACTTCAAAAGTAATAGATACTGTAAACGGAAAAGTTAGAATTAAAATTGAACCAGGAGTACAAAGTGGAAAAATATTAAGACTACGTAACAAAGGTATTCCTAGTATTAATAGTTATGGTACCGGAGATTTATTAGTTCATATAAATGTTTGGACTCCAAAAGAGCTCAACAAAGAACAGAAAGAATTTTTTAAAAAAATGAGTGGTAACAATAACTTCGAGCCAAAACCAGAGAAAGAAGATAAATCGTTTTTTGAAAAAGTTAAAGATATGTTTTCTTAAAGTGATGATATTAAAATAATTTTATTATATTTGAGAATCACTATTTCATAGTAGTGATATTTTTCTTTTTCATAGCAATTTTTTCCCATCCTGTATTAATTTAGAGGGTGGGTTTTGTTTTTAGGAGTATTTCAATAAAAAAAGTAGGCTCGTCTTTTAACAAAACAACAACAAAATTTACCTATTAATTAAATTATTCTTAAAACAATACTACTTCATTTTTCAAATTAATATATTTACATATCTGTTTTAACGGAAATAATTTCAATTATGAACAACCTATTAGTGGCTTCAAATATTTCTAAATCTTTTGGAGAATTTAAAGCATTAAACAACGTAAGTATTAAAGTACCAAAAGGATCTATATTTGGATTATTAGGCCCCAATGGTGCTGGAAAAACTACCCTTATCCGAATTGTCAACCAAATAACTATGCCCGATGTAGGTGAGGTTATTTTGGACGGAAAACCACTTCAACCAAAGGATATACAGCATATTGGTTATTTGCCAGAGGAAAGAGGTTTGTACAAATCTATGAAAGTGGGAGAGCAGGCAATGTATTTAGCACAGCTAAAGGGACTATCTAAATCTCAAGCCAAAGAGCGACTTAAATATTGGTTTCAACGATTGGAAATTGAAGGTTGGTGGGACAAAAAAATACAGGAACTTTCCAAAGGAATGGCTCAAAAAATACAGTTTGTAGTTACGGTTTTACACCAACCCAAGTTACTAATTTTCGATGAGCCTTTTAGTGGATTCGACCCCATTAATGCCAATTTGATAAAAGACGAAATTATCAACTTAAAAAACGAAGGAGCTACCGTAATTTTTTCAACTCATAGAATGGAATCTGTCGAAGAAATGTGCGATCATATTGCTTTAATCAACAAATCGAATAAGATTTTAGACGGAAAATTAATCGATATTAAAAGAGCTTATAAGTCCAACACTTATAAGGTAGGATTGCTTCCAAATAATTCAGAAAAATTAGAGATTCTTTTAAAAGAAAAGTTTGAAATAAAACCAACCTCCTTCAAAACCATCAATAAGGAATCTCAGTACAATATCAAGATTAATGAAGGGGATTCGGTAAACGATTTAGTGAGTTATTTAACCACTTTAGGACAACTTACACATTTTGAAGAAGTAATACCATCGGTAAGTGATATTTTTATTGAAACCGTTAAAAACAACAAATAACAGCTATGAATCATCTTCCTTTAATTATAAAAAGAGAATATTTAAACAAGGTTCGAAACAAGTCCTTTATTATCATGACTTTTTTAAGTCCTATTATTATGGTCGGGATTTTTACTTTGGTTGCATACTTGTCTCAACTAAATAACGACACCGTAAATACTATAAATGTTCTTGATGAAAGCGAAATGTTTACCAATCAATTTGAGAATACCAAAACATTGCTTTATAAAAATGTAAACGGAATTTCCTTAGAGAAAGCAAAAAAGCTTACCCAAGAAAAAGAAATTTACGGACTACTTTATATTCCCAAAACAAATACGATTGATGATCTTTCTGAAGCCATAACTTTTTATTCAGAAGAGTCACCTTCCATTACCATTATGGGAGCTATTGAAAATACAATCGAGAATAAAGTAAATGTGTTGAAGCTAGAAAATGCTGGAATTAACGCACAGCAAATTGAAGACTTAAAAATAAAAATAGACACCAAATTAGAAACTTTCGATGGAGAAAAAACTTCAAAATTAGGTTCGGGATTAAAACTAGCTTTTGGTGGGGTCGCAGGATACCTTCTGTTTATGTTTATAATTATTTACGGAAATATGATTATGCGTTCTGTTATTGAAGAGAAAACTAGCAGAATTATTGAAGTCATCATTTCTTCAGTAAAGCCTAAAAAATTATTACTAGGAAAGATATTTGGAACCACCTTGGCAGGAATCACTCAGTTTTTAGTGTGGATTGTTTTAATGTTGGTGTTAAGTACTGCTATTTCTTCCATTTTTGGTATTGATACTTCTGCAGTAAGCACACCCCAACAAGAAATGATTACTCAAAATATCGACCCATCTTCCCAACAGATGATAACTGATGTTTTCTTAGAATTAAACAACCTTCCTATTGCAAATTTAATGGTGATGTTTGTGTTTTTCTTTGTTGGCGGATATTTATTATACGCATCATTATACGCTGCCATTGGTGCTGCAGTAGATAGCGAAACCGATACACAACAATTTATGTTGCCTATTTTAATGCCGTTAATTTTAGGAATGTATGTTGGCTTTTTTACCGTTATTGAAAATCCTCATGGTACCGTTTCTCAAGTATTTTCATACATACCATTAACTTCTCCTGTAGTGATGTTGATGCGAATTCCCTTTGGTGTACCTTTATGGCAACAATTACTGTCATTAGCCATTTTATTTGCTACTTTTATGGCAACCGTCTGGTTTGCAGCAAAAATTTACCGAGTGGGTATATTAATGTATGGAAAAAAACCAAGTTATAAAGAGATAATTAAATGGCTTAAATATTAATTATGCAGGATACAAAAGAGAAAGTTGTAGAGCAAATACAAGAAGTTGTAAAAGATGATATTTGGGGTTCTATAAAAAAAATTCTTGACTATGGATTTCATTTTGGCGAGGGCGAGACAAAAATAGATATTACTATCGGGCTAATATTAGCACTTGTAGTGTCATTAATTGTTGCCAACATCACTTTAAAATGGATACGAAAGTTTTCCACTCGTAAGATGGATGAACCCGATAAAAACAAATTTATAAGCATTTTTAAGTTTATATCCTATGTAACTTACATTGCGGTTTTCTTTTTTATATTAAGTAGTTCAGGAGTAAATATTACCCCATTTCTTGCAGCTTCAGCAGCTTTATTGGTTGGTTTGGGTTTGGCACTTCAAGATTTATTTCAAGATATTATTGGTGGAATTTTTATTATATTAGACAAATCACTATTAGTAGGTGATATAATTGAAGTGGAAGGAAAAGTAGGTAAAGTAATTGAAATAAAATTGCGAACAACTAGAGCCATCACCAGAGACGATAAAATTATTATTATTCCTAACCACATATTAATTAGAAACTCCATTTACAATTATACTCAAAACAGAAGGACTACAAGAGAATCCTTAACTATAGGCGTTGCTTATGGAAGCGATGTAAAAAAAGTAGAAGAACTTTTAGTTAAAGCTGCAACAGTACATGCAGGAATTTTAAAAAAACCAAAACCCTTTGTAACTTTTGAAGATTTTGGAGATTCAGCCTTAATTTTTAATCTTAACTTCTTTTTAAACGAAAGCTTTAAAGCTCCAAAAATTAAAAGTGATATGCGTTTTAATATAGATAAACATTTTAGAGAAAATAATATTACAATTCCATTTCCTCAAAGAGATGTTCATTTATTTAACACAACAATTAATTCTTAAAACAGTTATTTTACTAAACACTACCTATGTCAAAAATATTAATTATTGAAGATGAAGCAGCTATTAGAAGAGTATTAACAAGAATACTAACTGAAGAAAATAAAACCTATCAAGTCTCAGAAGCTGAAGATGGATTAGCCGGAATTGAACTTATAAAAAAAGAAGATTTCGATCTTGTTTTATGCGATATTAAAATGCCTAAAATGGACGGTGTTGATGTGTTAGAAGCTGTAAAAAAAATAAAACCAGAAATTCCTGTTGTTATGATTTCGGGTCACGGCGATTTAGAAACAGCGGTAAACTCTATGCGGTTAGGAGCTTTTGATTATATCTCGAAACCACCCGATTTAAACAGACTTCTCAACTCAGTACGAATTGCATTGGACAGTAAAAAATTAGTAGTTGAGAATACTCGCTTAAAGAAAAAAGTAAGTAAAAAATATGAAATGGTTGGTAATTCAAAGTCCATACTTCATATTAAAGAAATGATTGAAAAAGTAGCACTAAGTGATGCAAGAGTTTTAATTACAGGTGCTAATGGAACAGGAAAAGAACTTGTTGCACACTGGTTACACGAAAAAAGCAACCGTTCAAAAGGACCTTTGGTGGAAGTAAATTGTGCTGCTATACCTAGCGAGTTGATTGAAAGTGAATTGTTCGGTCATAAAAAAGGAAGTTTTACAGGAGCTGTAAAAGACAGAGCAGGAAAATTTGAAGCTGCCAACAACGGAACTATTTTTCTTGACGAAATAGGCGATATGAGCCTTTCGGCACAAGCAAAAGTCTTACGGGCTCTTCAAGAAAGTAAAATTAGTAGGGTTGGAAGTGATCGAGATATAAAAATAAATGTTCGTGTAATTGCAGCAACCAATAAGGATTTGAAAAAAGAAATATCAGAAGGAAAATTTAGAGAAGACCTCTACCATCGATTGGCAGTTATTTTAATTGAAGTACCTTCATTAAATGATAGGAGAGAAGATATTCCCTTGTTAATCGAACATTTTAGCAATAAAATAGCCGAAGAACAAGGAACAATAGCTAAAAAATTTTCAAAAAAAGCTATCGAACTTTTAATAAAATACGATTGGACTGGAAATATAAGAGAGTTAAGAAATGTAGTTGAAAGACTAATAATTCTTGGTGAAGCTGAGGTTTCTGATAACGATGTAAAATTATTTGCAAGTAAATAAAAATTAAAAACTATGTTAGAATTTAATATTAAAGATTATAAAGTTGAAGATAAAGTAACTTTACCCAACCTTTATACTTCAGAAAATTTTAACCTTTCAAAAAAGAAATTAGAAAAAAAACTTTCCAAGGTGAGAAAGAAGTTAGGAAAACTTCAAAATACCTTATATGCTCACAATAAATATTCGGTTTTAATTTGCTTGCAAGGAATGGATACCTCAGGAAAGGATAGTTTAATAAGAGAGGTTTTTAAAGATTTTAACGCAAGTGGAGTTGAAGTAACAAGCTTCAAAGTTCCTACCGATTTAGAAAGGAGTCACGATTATCTTTGGCGACATTATATAGCACTTCCACCAAGAGGGAAATTTGGAGTATTTAATCGTACACATTACGAAAATGTGCTAGTAACAAGAGTACATCCAAACTATATTTTAGGAGAAAATTTACCGAATATTAAAAGTGTTTCAGATGTAAATGAAGAGTTTTGGGACAGCCGCTTTGAGCAAATTAATGCTTTTGAAAAAACCTTAGCAGAAAACGGAACTCTCATCTTTAAATTCTTTATGAATCTTTCTAAAGAAGAACAAAAAAACAGATTACTTAGAAGGTTGGACCTACCAGAGAAAAATTGGAAATTTTCAGCAGGAGATTTAAAAGAACGCGAACTTTGGGATAAATATATGGATTGTTATCAAGATGCAATTAACAGAACTTCAAAGTCTTACGCTCCTTGGTTTTTAGTTCCAGCAGATAACAAACCTGCAGCTCGTTTGATAGTAGCTTCCATAATTCTTCAAGAATTAGAAAAGTACAAAGACATTAAAGAACCAGAATTAGAACCTAAAATAAAAGATCATATTTCAGAATATAAAAAACAACTTCAAAACGAATAAAATTAAACCATCCATCTTATGAAAAAAGCATTACTATTACTAGTTGCAATTACAATATCTTCCATCGGATTTTCTCAAAAAGTAAACAAAGAAGATTCTACTTTTATCAGACAAATTTACAACACTTCATTATTAGATGGTATGAGTTATAATTGGTTAGATTATATGTCTAACCAAATAGGATCAAGACTTTCAGGTTCTTTAGGAGCTGAATTAGCTGTTGAATACACCAAAGAACAATTGCAAGAATTAGGTTTGGATAAGGTATGGTTGCAAAAAGTAATGGTTCCTAAATGGACTCGCGGTGGAAAAGAATTTTCGTACATAGAAACTTCACCAGGGGTTACAACAACTACTGATGTATGTGCCTTAGGAGGATCAGTGCCAACACCTTATGGAGGTTTAAAAGCTGAAGTGGTTGAAGTAATGAGTTTCGAGGAATTAGCCGTATTAGGAAAAAATGAAATAGAGGGTAAAATAGTTTTTTACAATCGTCCAATGCAGGCAGATTTAATACAAACAATGGGAGCCTATGGTGGAGCAGTAAACCAACGATACGCAGGAGCAAAAGAAGCTGCAAAATATGGAGCCGTGGGTGTTATTGTTCGTTCAATGAATCTCCGTCAAGACGATTTTCCGCATACAGGAACTATGAGTTATGGCGATACTCCAGAACATCTACGCATTCCTGCCTGTGCTATAAGTACTAACGGTGCAGATTTACTAAGTACAACCTTAAAATTACAGCCAAACCTACAGTTTTATTTAAGTATGAATTGTAAAACACAAGCAGATGTTGAATCCTATAATGTTATAGGTGAAATTAAAGGGAGCACGTTTCCAGATAAATATATTGTAGTAGGAGGGCATTTAGATTCATGGGATTTAGGAGATGGTTCACAAGATGATGGTGCAGGCTGTGTTCAATCTATGGAAGTTTTAAGAATTCTTAAAAAAAACGGTTACAATCCTAAACATACTATAAGAGTTGTTTTATTTATGAACGAAGAAAATGGATTGCGAGGGGGAAAAAAATATGCAGCTGAAGCAAAGAAAAGAGGAGAACATCATATTTTTGGATTAGAAAGTGACGCAGGCGGATTTACACCCCGTGGTTTTTCGTTTGATGTGATAGATGGAGATTTTAATAAAATTAAATCTTGGGAACCTTTATTTGAGACCTATTTAACCAATTGGTTTACAAAAGGGGGTAGTGGTGCAGATATTGGTCCACTAAAAAAAGAAGGAATTGCAAATGTATTATCAGGTTTAAGACCAGACTCTCAACGTTATTTTGATTACCATCACGCTAAAAATGATACTTTTGAAGCAGTTAATAAACGTGAATTAGAATTAGGAGCTGCTGCTATGACGAGTTTAATTTATTTAGTAGATAAATATGGGGTAAAGTAATTTAAAATGACAATTGTTTCTAATGCTGCTTCAGATGAATTTCTTTCTCCTTTTTACAAGAAGAACGAATTGTTCTGTAAAGAATTCGAAAACTATATAAATAAAAAACAGGGAGAAGTTACTGGAAAGTACAATGCTTGGTCTTATGAAATAATTGGAAAGATTCACAAACCTACAAAGTGGATTTTAAAATATAAGAAATCTACTTTAACTTCCACAGGTAGTTTATGGTTGTCTTCTAAAAAACAAAACTTAATTGTTACGGTCGAATGGTCTACAAGAAGAATAGGCTCACACAATTCTGAATTTGAAATCCGAAGGAAAAGAAAAACTGATATATTTTCTAAATTATGGAATAAAGATATTTCAGATTTAAATTTGAATTCCAATTATGTGATAAGAACCAAATTCAAGGTCATAGAATTCGTGCAAAAAATTGGATTGGTATTAGATGAGGTATTCAAATCTGGAGAGATTTACACGATTATTTATAAAAACGACCTGCTTTTTATAAAATTACAATCTGAAAAACACCATTTTGATCTTTTTGAAGAATTATTAGAAGTATAAATTCAATGTTTTTGTAAAGGTCTGTATTTACAAAGATTGAGTGCTTATGTTTCTTTTAAAAAACAATAAAAATTTACAAGTTTTTTATAAATCAAGAGGTAAACTTTTATCGGGAGATACCATTTTCTTTTTTTTTTATTTTTTTGATTGTATATTTAATCAAAATTAACAATAGAATTGAGAGCACTAGTTAACATATTAAAAAAGCTTCGGTATGTATTACTATTTATAATGCTGCTAATTAATTCTGTTTTTAATAGCTGTCTCGCCGAAGAAAGTTTACCAAATCATAATAGTAGTAGAAATAATTTTAGTAATATTTTTAAAGAAGAAAGTTACAATATTTATAATTCTATAATAAACTATAAAATTTTTAATATAAAAAGTATTGAAGATTCAACTCAAACTTTTAGATGGAAAGCAATTGATTACGCCCAAAATAAGGATGCAAAGAATGCAGCAATTTATATTGATAAATATATTAAGTCGTCACTACATGTAGGTTTTGTAAATAATGATGTTTTTGAAGTTATATCAAAATCTAAAGATTATCAAAAACTAAAGACAAAGTATCATACTAATTTTAGTATTATTAATCTATTTTATTTATTTACTGCACTTATTGGTTTTTTTATTTTTATTATTCTTAATTTAAAAAACAAAAAAAATAGTTCTTCAACTACATTAATTAGTTTTTTTTTTTTAATGCACT
>JALWUJ010000059.1 GCA_027080135.1 Flavobacteriaceae bacterium
TTTCATCATAACGGTTACATGTATAGTGCGTAGCTGACGTTAGGAAGCTATACATATTTTTAGCGGTTTGTTATTCATTTATTTTATTTTCAATTAATTGTTTTAATTCTTTTTTACTTGGCAAAACTGTTTGGTATTTACTTGCAAAAATTTGCTCGTTATTTTCCGGTAAAGTTATTTCTACCAGCGTGTCATTCTTATCTCTACACAAGATAATTCCAATTGTTTTATTTTCATTGTCGAGTTTTACAAAACGATCATAATAGTTTACATACATTTGCATTTGTCCTAAATCTTGATGATTAATCTCACCAATCTTTAAGTCTATTAACACAAAGCATTGCAATAATCGATTGTAAAAAACTAAATCAACTCGAAAATGTTTTTCGTCAAAAGTAAATCGAACTTGTCTGCCTATAAAAGCATAACCTTTTCCTAATTCAAGCAAAAAGTGTTCAAGCTCATTTATTATTCGTTGTTCTAATTCACTTTCAGAGTATTTAGCATTTTCAGGAAGTCCAATAAATTCTAAGATATAAGGGTCTTTTATTGTATCTACCGGTTTCTCCACAATCTGTCCTTTTTCAGATAATTCTTTTACAGTCTTTTTATCTCTACTTAATACTAATCTTTCATATAAAGCACTATCAAATTGACGTTGTAATTCTCTTAAACTCCAATTATTTATTAATGCTTCTTTTTCATAAAAATTTCTTTCATTTTCATTGTCAATTCTCATTAACTTTAAATAATGAGACCAACTTAAATTAAATTCCGCAGACAGTGTCTGCGTTTTTGAATATGTCAAATAGAATTGTCGCATTTGTTCAAGATTTCTTTGTGAAAATCCTTTACCAAATTCAGAAATTAAGCGTTTAGAAAGTCCTTTTATAATTTGTTTGCCATATTCTGCACGCTCTTTGCCGTTTTGTTCTTCCTCAACAATCATTCTACCTATCTCGAAATAGGTGTAAACCATTGTTTTATTGACTGTTTGAACAACACTTTTACGTGCTTCTTTTAATAAATAAGCAACTTTATTATAAAAATTAGACCGTGTATTTCGTTCTATTTCATTCATTAACAAATCCTTTTCATGAAGATAATCTAATTAATACAGGAAATTCATTTTTTCAATAACCGCTAACATGGAATAGACGCATTTTTTAGAAAAAAGTTGTATCGTTTGTAACAAGTTTATTTGTTTAGAGTTAAAAACTCAGCCCATAACGGGTCTTTTTTGGGAGGATTTGCTTTAATTGTAATTTTTTCTTTTTTCACTGGATGAACAAAAGAAAGCGAACGAGCTAACAAATGAATAGAACCATCCCTATTGGTTCGTTTTCCTCCGTATTTTACATCGCCTTTTATCGGACAACCTATATGACTCAGTTGCACTCTAATTTGATGATGCCTTCCTGTCCTTGGTTCAACTTCAACGTAAAAATAATTTTTACTTCTTCCTACTAAACGATAATCCAATACACTTTTTTTACTTCCTTTTACCTCTTTGTCGTAAGCTCTCGAACGGTTTTTTTCTTGATTTTTCTTGAGGTAATGCGTCAAACGTTCTTCATTTTCTGGAGGTAAATGTTCCACAACCGCCCAATATATTTTTTG
>JALWUJ010000060.1 GCA_027080135.1 Flavobacteriaceae bacterium
ATCCTTTATTTTGGTATTCGTTTCTTCTAAATACTTGCTTTGTTCTCTTGCTTTTTGTTCTTCGGATTTTAAAGACTCCGAAGTTTTCCGAAGTTGAGACCGCTCTTTTTGTAAATTGGCAATACTCTTGTCAAATCGTACTTTTCCGCGTTCAATTTTCTTTTTCGCTTTATTGATTAAGCTATACGGAATTCCGTTTTTCTGTGCCACTTCAAAAGTAAACGAACTTCCTGCTTCTCCTAGTTGAAGTTGATACATTGGTTCTAAACTACGACTGTCAAACTGCATATTGGCATTGGTGGCGTGCGGCAATTCACTCGCCAACAATTTTAAATTGGTATAATGGGTAGTGATGACTCCAAAGGCTTTACGCTCATAAAAAACTTCCAAAAAAGTTTCGGCCAAAGCTCCTCCTAATTCGGGATCGGAACCGGTACCAAATTCGTCGATTAAAAATAGGGTAGTGGACTTACACTTTTTCAAAAACTGATTCATTTTCTTTAATCGATAACTGTAGGTACTCAACTGGTTTTCGATGGATTGATTATCACCAATATCGGTCAACACACGATCAAAAAAACAAAGCTCACTTAAAGGATTTACAGGAATTAACATTCCGCTTTGTAACATAACCTGAAGCAATCCAACTGTTTTTAAAGTGATGCTTTTTCCTCCAGCATTGGGTCCAGATATCACGATGATTCTATTATTCTCATTCAGTTCTATAGATTGAGGGAAAGTTTTTTCTTTTCGTTTATTATTGGCCAACAATAATAAAGGATGAAAAGCATCTTTTAAAAACAGTCTTCTTTCCTTTGTTATTAAAGGCATTATACCATTTATCTCATTGGCATATTTAGCCTTAGCGTACAAAACATCTATTGCGATTAAATAATTTTGATAAGATTTTAAAAGTGATTGATAAGGTCGAATAAAATCGGTCAAGGCTTTTAATATTCGTTTAATTTCCTCTTGCTCTTCGTAAAGTAGATTGCTTAATTCGTTAGAATATTCAAGGGTTTCCTGCGGTTCTATATATACCAAACTTCCTGTTTTGGAGCTTCCTAAAACGGTACCTCTAATTTTTTTTCGGTACATTGCTTTTACCGCAAGAACCCTTCGGTTATCTACAATGGTTTCTTTTATTTCATCTAAATATTCTTGTTGAAGGTATTGCGAAAGTGCTTTTGTAAAGGAAGAGCCTATTTTACTTTTTACTTGTTTTATTTGTCTTCGAATTCTAGATAATTCTTCTGAAGCATCGTCACGAACCAACCCGTATTTATCTATTATTTTGGTAATTTCATCGGAAAGGAGGGAAGTGTAAGTTACTTTTTCAGAAAAAGAATTTAAATGAATATAAAAAGTTTCAAATTTCTTAAAAAATTTTAGAAGGGTTTGGGTGGTTTGTGTTACGGAAAGTATTCTTCTGAAACCAATAACTTCCAAGGTACTATTTTCAATTCCGAAGAGATATAATTCGTTCTCGATAGATTCAAAGCTGTGATTTGGAATTCCGTTATCACCTTTTAGTGATGCTGAAAACTCCTTTACTTTGTATAACTCGGGTTTAATTTCTTCTATTTTAGAAAAAGGAGTTATTTTCAACACCCTTT
>JALWUJ010000061.1 GCA_027080135.1 Flavobacteriaceae bacterium
ATTATTTTTATCATTAATTTCTTGCCAGTCTGGAGATAAAAAACTTGTATTACAGCATTCAACCGGAACAATAAATCGGCTTTTAGTAGTTGCAAAAAATGACTTATGGCAAGGAGCAGTTGGAGATACGCTACGAAGTGTAACAGGAGAAGAAGTTCTTGGGCTGCCACAAGAAGAGCCTCAGTTTAACGTATCGCAAATACCTCCTCATTCTTATAAAAACCTGTTCAAAACCCAACGAAATATTTTAATTGTTAGTTTAGGAAGTAAAGACAAATTTTCGATAAAAAGAGATATTTATGCAGCACCTCAAACTATTATTTTTATTACAGGAAAAGACAAACAACATTTGATTGATTTAATAAAAAACAAAAAACAAACAATTATAAAAACGTTTAAAAATACCGATTTATCATTGTTGCAACAAAAAAACAGAAACAGTATTTATGATGTTTCTAAATTAATAACATTGAAAAATTTAGGAATTTCTTTAGAAATTCCATCAAAATTTAGAAAAGTTGATGATACAGGAGATTTTTTATGGATGCGCCAACGTATCAAACAAGGGCAAAGCATGAATATTATCGTTTATCAACTTCCTATAAAATCTGTTGAAGATGAAGAAGGTCAACATATAGTTTCTGAAAGAGATACGATTGGAAAAAAGTACATTCCAGGACAATTTGATGGCACTTATTTAATCACCGAACAAGCCTATTCTCCACATACTTTTAATATTACGATGGATGGTAAAAAAGCTTTCGAAACTCGAGGTAAATGGGAAGTAAAAGGCGATTTTATGGCAGGACCATTTTTAAATTATACCGTTGTTGATAAGGCAAATAACAGACTTGTGGTTGTTGAAGGATTTGCTTTTGCTCCAGCAACTACCAAGCGTGACTATATGTTTGAATTAGAAGCGATTTTAAAGACTCTGAAGATTAATAACTAACTTATTTTGCTTCTTTCTTCGCCCAAGAATCTCTTAAAGGAACCGTTCTATTAAATACCAATTTTTCTTCGGATGAATCGTCATCAACACAAAAATAACCTTTGCGTTGAAATTGAAATTTATCGCCTTTTTTAGCCGATGCTAAACTAGGCTCTACAAATGCAGTAATGATTTCTAAAGAATTTGGATTTACAAAATCCATAAAATCTTTGTCTTTATGACCGTCAGGAGCTTCATCGCTAAACAAACGATCATATACACGCACTTCCGCCTCTACGGCATGTTTTGCCGATACCCAATGCAAGGTTCCTTTTACTTTTCGTTTACTCGCTTCAGTTCCGCTACCACTTCTTGAATCTTCGTCATAGGTACAGTGAATTTCAGTAACATTTCCATCAGCATCCTTTACACAACTTTCGGCCTTAATGATATAAGCATTTTTTAAACGGACTTCCTTCCCTAATTTTAATCGAAAGAATTTTTTATTAGCTTCTTCTCTAAAATCTTCTTTTTCGATGTAAATTTTGCGAGAAAAAGGTACTTCACGACTACCAAAACCTTCAGCGTAGTCGTTATAATTGGCATCTAAAAACTCCTCTTTTCCTTCAGGATAATTGGTAATTACCACTTTTACAGGATCTAAAACAGCCAATAC
>JALWUJ010000062.1 GCA_027080135.1 Flavobacteriaceae bacterium
CTTTTGATAAGGTTGAGTACGAATTTAAAGATAAGGTTTCGTGGTCTATTTTTAATGGAATGTCTAAAACAAGGGTTACGGAGAAAGACGAAAAAATTAACATTATGTTTGTGGATAAGGTGAAACCTAAGAAGAAAAAACTAATGAAAGCTCCTAAGCCTAATTTTGACCTTTAATCGTTAATCAGAAAAAATGTATTAAAAGCTACCTGAATCAGGTGGCTTTTTTATTGGGTGTAAGTCAGGTAATTTCCTTCCAAGATGCTTGTTTTTACTATTGTTGTTAGTTGTTTTTTGCCAATGTTGACTTCGGCTTGAAAAGTAGAATTATCCACTTGTTTAACTATACTGATATGTTCTTTTATAAAAAGGGGATGCTCGCCATATTTCTTAAAAACAGCTTCTTTGCAAGACCAAATTAATGAGAGTGTTTGATAGTCTTCTGTGTCCTTACAAAAGTCTTTTTCGTTGATGAATTTATGTTTGATTCCTACAATTCTTTGGGTAGGAGTTTGAATGTCTATCCCGCAACTTTTTTCGCTTAAAAACATACCCGTAAAACGTTCGTTATGAGTAAAGGAAACAAATAAAGGACTGTTTACTATTGCAGGTTTTCCGCTTTTATGTTTTATGATTTTAGTGTCTTTACCTACTATTTCTTTCAATAAGATTCGCTGTGTTATATATTCCCGTTGTCTTGCTTTTGATTTGAATGATAGATACTGTTTATCGATGTTATATTGCTTTGTTAACTGAATAAGCGTAGTGTAATCTTCAGTGTTTTTCCATAGGTAAATTCCGGGTAGGTTTGAGTTGTATAAGGGCATTGTTTTATTAGTTTGCTAAGTTTTTAACTTTTGATGAAGATCAGTTAAAAATTTGGATTAAAATCAATTTAATAAGTTTTTACATTTATATTTTACTTCTTGATTTTAAAGATTAAATAACGAAAGAGATTAAACTTATACACCGTTATTTAAATTAGCTTTTTTTAATCGCAAAGAGTTAGTAATAACCGATACAGAACTGAAACTCATGGCTACAGCAGCAAGCATAGGGGAAAGTAATAAACCAAAAAAAGGATAAAAAATTCCGGCAGCAATAGGAATTCCAAGAATATTATAGATAAAAGCAAAAAATAAATTTTGTTTAATATTTTTCATTACAGCTCTCCCCAAGTTTACGGATTTAACTATACCCATCAAGTCTCCTTTTACTAAAGTAACCTCACTACTTTGTATAGCTACGTCAGTTCCTGTTCCCATTGCTATACCAATATTAGACTGTGCTAAAGCTGGAGCATCATTTACTCCGTCGCCTGCCATAGCGACTATCTTACCGTCAGTTTGTAATTTTTTAATTATATTAAGCTTGTCTTCAGGCGTACATTCTGCTTTAAAATCAGTTAAGTGCAATTTTTTCGCCACATATTTAGCTGTTCTTATATTATCTCCTGTCAACATTATGACATCGATACCTTCAGCTTGTAATGTAGCTATTGCTTTTTTACTTGTTTCTTTGATAGAGTCTATTATGCTTACATACCCATTTACTTTACCATTTACCGAAATGTACGAAACTGTTTTGCCTCTTCTTTGATCTTCAATAACTTTTTCTGAAATTTCGGCAGGAATTATTGCTTCAATTTGTTGCATTAGTTTATCATTTCCAAGAGCAATCTTATTATTAACAACCTCTCCAATTATACCTCTTCCCGGTATAGCTTCAAAATTTATTGATTGGTTAATAGTTGCATTTTTTTCTTTTCCATATTTCATTACAGCTTTAGCTAAAGGATGTTCACTATTTTGATTTAAAGACACAATATACATTAATAAAGTAGAGTCATGTTTACCAGATAGATTTACTACTTTTTCTACTGAAGGTTTGCCTTCTGTTATCGTTCCGGTTTTATCTGTTATTAACACATCTAGTTTGTCTAGGTTTTCTAAAGCTTCAGCATTCTTAATAAGGACACCATTTTGAGCTCCTTTACCCACGCCGACCATAACCGACATTGGAGTTGCTAATCCTAAAGCACAAGGACAAGCTATAATTAGTACTGCAATCGCATTTACAAAAGCATAAACTAAGGCGGGATTCGGCCCAAAAATACTCCAAGTAATAAAAGTAATAACTGAAATAAGGATTACAATAGGTACGAAATATTTAGAAATTCTATCAGCTAATTTTTGAATTGGAGCTCTACTTCTGCTCGCCGTATTAACCATCTGAATAATTTGTGCTAGTAATGTTTCTGTCCCTACTTTTTCAGCTATCATTATAAATGATTTTGTGCCATTTATAGTACCGGAACTTACCGAGTCACCTTTTGCCTTAGCCACTGGAATAGGTTCACCTGTAATCATTGACTCATCAATATTACTATGTCCCTCTATTATTTTTCCATCAACAGGGATTTTGTCCCCTGGTTTTACTCGTAGTAAATCACCTTTATTAATATCGTGGATAGAAACTACTTTATCTCCATCAGAAGTTACTAATGTAGCTTTTGTTGGAGCCAGTTTTAAAAGAGCTTTTATTGCTCCGCTAGTTTGACTGTGTGCTCGAGCTTCCAATAGTTGTCCTAACAAAACCAAGGTCAAAATAACCGTTACAGCTTCAAAATAGACAAAAACAGTACCGCTCTCTGTTTTAAAATCGGAAGGAAATATATCAGGAAACAATAAAGCAAAAACACTGAATAAAAATGTTATACCGGAACCTATACCTATTAGAGTGAACATATTTAAATTCCAAGAAATAATAGATTTATAAGCACGTTCAAAAAACATCCATGCAGCATAAAAAACTACAGGAAGAGATAAAATAAACTGAATCCAATTCCAAGTATTTTGTTTAAATATTTTAATTAATGGATTATCAGGAATTAAATCTGACATAGCAATAAAAAAAACAGGAACGGTAAATACTACTGCTATTTTAAACTTTTTAAGTAAATCCTGATAGGTTTTGTCTTCCTCGCTTTCTGTAGGGGTTATTGGCACTAAATCCATTCCACAAATAGGACAGTTACCAGGTTCATTTCGTATTATTTCAGGGTGCATTGGGCAAGTATATTCCGCCTCTACAGATGCCTTTGGCTGTTCAACCAAAGGCATTCCACATATCGGGCAATCTCCTGGATTGCTATAAGTTTTATCTCCTTCACAGTGCATTGGACAATAAAAAACACCATTCCCATTAACTGTTTTTTGATCAGTTGAGTGCTTTTCTTCTCCCGGTATTTGAATCGTATAATGTAATCCTGCTTTAAGTAATGTTTCTTGTAGTTTGTCTAATGAAACGTGCGAGGTCATTTCAATATCAACAGTTTGCTCTTTTAAATTGGCTACAACTTTTGTAATTTCTTTAAGGTTACCCAAAGCAGATTCTACATTTGTTTTGCAACCCGTACAGGTCATTCCTGATATTTTATAGCTGTGTTTCATGATTTATCTTTTTTAAAGGGTCTAATTATTAAACGATTGCTTTTTTCATATGTTAAATAACTCATAACCCAATTTATACCAACGAGTAATTTATTACGAAAACCACTAATTGACATTAAATGCACAAACGACCATAGTAACCAAGCAAAATATCCACCAAATTTGAGGCGTCCTAAATCGGCAACTGCTCTTCGTTTTCCAACAGTTGCTAACGATCCTTTATCTTTATAGTGAAAAGGTTTAAGTTTCCTATTGTTTATCTTATTCAGGATATTAGTTGCTAAAACTTTACCTTCTTGAATTGCTGGCTGAGCCACCTGTGGGTGTCCATTTGGTGTTTTATCTGTAATTATTGCGGCAATATCCCCTAATGCAAAAACATTTTCTAATCCTTCTACTTGCAAGTATTCATTAGTCTTTAATCGGTGACCTCTAACGAAATGCTTTTCGTCAATTCCTTTGGGTGTTTGTCCTTTAACACCTGCTGTCCAAATCATATTATTAGCAAGTAATTTCTTTCCTGTTTTTGTCGTTGCTATTGTGCCGTCATAATCAACGACAATCTCATTAAGTAATACTTCCACTTTTAATTCTTTTAAATATTGTAAGGTTTTACTTGATGCTTTGTTTGACATAGCTGAAATCAGATTCCCCGACCCTTCTACCAAATATATTTTCATGCTAGAAGCCGGGTATTCAGGATAATCTTTGGGTAAAACATATTTACGAAATTCAGCTAAAGCACCAGCCATCTCAACGCCTGCAGGTCCACCACCAACAATAACAAAATTAATGAGTGCTTCACGTTCTTTTTCATCACAAATTATAGTAGCTTGTTCCAAATTCTGAAGCATTTGATGGCGTATATTCAATGAATCGCTAATCGTTTTCATTCCTAAACTATTTTCTTCTATTTTTTTATTTCCAAAGAAATTAGTTGTGGTTCCTGTCGCAATAACAAGAAAATCATAAACAATTGACCCTTTGTTTGTTTGAATTTTTTGATTTTTTGTGTCAATTTCTTCTACTTCAGCCATTCTAAAAACTACATTTTTGTATCCCGAAATTTGTTTTCGGTATGGAAAGGCTATACTATCTGGTTCTAACCCGCTCGTAGCAACTTGATAAAGTAAAGGTTGAAATTGATGGAAATTGTTTTTATCAATCAAAACAACTTGAACATTCTTGTTTTTTAAATTTTCGGTTAATGATAACCCGGCAAAACCACCGCCAATTATCACGACTCTTGGAAATTTGGATGTAGGCAGACAAAATTCGCTACGTACACTGGAATTTGTATTTCTCTTATCAATCATTTTATATTCTTTTATAGAGTAAAAACATACTCATGTTATTATAAATGTAATTATATATTGCTCTATCGTTTTTCCCTGTATTTTGGATAATAATTAGCTAATGATGGAATTTTCAAGAGTTAAATAACCTGCAATAAAAGATAAAATCTTTAATTCGTAGGTTTTTATTTTTCATAATGAATATATTCATTAATCAAACTTTTTACTTGGTTTATCAGAACAGCTTCTTTATCTTCTACTAATTCAAACCCTTCTGTTATAACTTTTATACAGCGATAACATACCATGTTTTTTACTGCGATTCTAAAGGTGTTTTGCTCCATCTTAGTCTTATCTAATTAATCATCTCACATAAGTATAAATCAAAATTTCGGTAGCACCATAACCATACTTTCTGTAATCAGCATCGTGGTATTCCATAGAAGGGTAGTGATAGTTTAACTCCTTTCTAATTTCGGCTTTCAACACACCTTCTCCCACGCCGTGAATTACGATTAGTTTCCGTATCTTTTTACGCATAGCCACGTTTAGTTCCCGCTTAAAATTAGCCATCTGTACGTTTAATATTTGAGCATTTCCCATGCCTTTGTGCGTATCAATTAGGTTCTCAATATGTAAATCTACCTCTATCTCATCAGGGCTTTCTATTCTGTCATTGCTTCTCGTCCTTCTATAAAATTCCTCTAGCTTTTTCTGTTTATCTTCGCTGGCAATCTTATCTCTAACCGCTGAGTTCTGCTCAATTCCTTGCAGTTTATAATCCTTTTCTGAGCGATTATCTAAAACCAAATTCTCCTCTCTATACTCCACATCAAAACCATCTTCATTTTCCACCAAATAACGACCATTCTTTAAAACCGAAACAATCACGCCTCCGCCAATCTCGTCCATAAATTTAATTTTATCTCCTACTTTAAACTTTGTCATAATCAAATGTACTATAATTTGGGCGTTCCCTTTACAGCATAAAAAAGCAGTTTCCGTTGCACTACACTACTTTTTAACGCTGTAAAGGTCGGGCTATCCACTATATCTTTTGCCCTCCAAAAGGAGGGAGGGCAAAAGGATGCCGTTCCTATCCCTAACGCAAGATAAGAAATAAGTCAAATATCCAACTTCAATTCTTTTAAAAGTGCACAAAAATTAAGAGCTATACCATTTTATTATTTAAACGGTATTATAAATCAAAATGTGCTTTAGTATTGGTCTAGCACAGTTTTGAGACACGCAAGCGTAGCCATAGCTACGGTTATACTTTTTCAATGTTTAAATGATATTATTATCGAAAAATGAGTATTACCTATATTAATGTAGAATTTTGCTTTGTAATAGAACTTCACTTGCGGATTTAATGAAAAGAGCAAAATATCAATTTAAATGATATAATAGCAGGTGGTGCTTTGGGATAGAAAACCAATGAATACAGGCTAAAAAGAGCCTTTGCCAAAACATTAAAAGATCAATCTAATTCGTCTCCGTATCCCAAACCTGAGCAGAAATAACAACACCATTTTTAAAGTAAGTGGTTGCCCATCGGGTAGCTACTTTTTTGTACTCATCTCCTTTGTTGCCATGAACAACTATTCGAACTGTTGTAACTTCGTACACGTCTCCGTTTTTATCTTTTCTTTGAAAAGTTTTTTCGGTTACGCCTTCCGGAAACTGACTGGCTAAATAGTTTCTCATTTCATCGGTAAACTTGGTGGGTTTTTGAGCTTTTATCTGTTCTATGTCATCCAATCGATTATCCACACGGTTGATAGATTCTTCAGTTGTTGCAATATCCTGATTTTCTTTTTTGTTTTTATAAGATTCAACTTCTTTTATAATTTCACTATTAACCTCTTGAATTTCTTCTTGCTCTTTTTCCCGTTCTTGTGTTAAAACTTCT
>JALWUJ010000063.1 GCA_027080135.1 Flavobacteriaceae bacterium
TAATAATTATATTCTAAATTCTTAGTGTAAATTTCTTTATTATCTGGTATAAATTTTAAAATCTTTAAGTTATTATCCGAAAAATCAATAACTGCTTGAATTTGTTCATCTGTTAATTCTGAAATAGAGCAATAAATTTCGTCAATTCCATTTTCGGTAACGAAACTAAAAACTTCATTTAAAGTAGCTGGTTCACTTTTACTAAAATCGAAAGTTTTAATTAATTGATACCCATATTCTGGTTGTTGCTTAAAGAATTTTCGAAGCTGTTCAGTTTTATTATTTAAACCTATTATTACAACTTTTCGGTAGTTACCTCCTAATAAAGTTCTGTATTTTTTCAGTAGAAAATAAACTGCTAGTTTAACTACAGTAATAAGGCAAAATACAAGTAATACATAATTTGTAATATTAATTCCGGTGCGGTCTAAATCTTTAAAATATCCAAAGAAAGCAAATAATAATACTGTAAATAAAATGGATTGCTGTATTAGTAATGATAGTATTTTAATAAGTTTAGTGAACCTATATACTTCGTAAAACTTTGTAATTAAAGAAATGATTATCCAAGAAATAGAAATAAAAACAATATAATTTAAAAACTGATTGCTTTTTTGGAAGAAATCTTTTGCAAGAAATATAATAATTGCCAAATCTATTAAATATGAAATGGGTCTTATTAATCCAGAAAATCTTCCTTTTTTAAACATTTATTATCTTCTTATGTGTTTGGAAAAGTCTTTGTGTTCACTTTTAAATAACTCTTCAGGAGAAAGGTTTTTAAAATAATCAAAAGTTTTTTTCATTCCTATTTCTCTAGATATTTTAGGTTCCCATTTTAAAATTTCCTTAGCTTTATTTATATTGGGTTGTCTTTGTAATGGATCGTCAATAGGAAGAGGTTCAAAAACTATTTTTTGTTGAGTACCAGTAAGTTTAATTATTTCTTTAGCAAAATCTAAAATAGTAATTTCGTTTGGATTTCCAATATTAATTGGGTAAACATAATCGCTCATTAATAATCTAAAAAAACCTTCAATTTCATCATCTACAAAACAAAAAGAACGGGTTTGAGAACCATCGCCAAAAACCGTTAAATCTTCTCCTCGTAAAGCTTGTCCCATAAATGCAGGTATTACTCTTCCGTCGTTTAATCGCATTCTTGGTCCATAAGTGTTAAATATTCTAGCAATACGAGTTTCTATACCATGAAAACGATGGTAAGCCATGGTTATAGATTCTTGAAAACGTTTAGCTTCATCATATACTCCACGAGGTCCAATTGTGTTTACATTTCCGTAATATTCTTCGGTTTGAGGATGCACTAATGGGTCGCCATACACTTCGGAAGTTGAAGCAATTAATATTCTTGCATTTTTTTCTTTGGCTAATCCCAACAAATTATGGGTTCCTAAAGCCCCTACTTTTAGAGTTTGAATGGGTATTTTTAAATAATCTATTGGACTAGCAGGTGAAGCAAAATGAAGAATATAGTCTAGCTTTCCAGCTACATGAACAAATTTGGAAACATCGTGATGATAAAATTCAAAATTTGGGTCTTTAAATAAGTGCTCTATGTTTTTTAAATCTCCCGTTATAAGGTTGTCCATAGCTAAAACCTCGAACCCTTCAGCAATAAATCTATCACATAAATGAGATCCTAAAAAACCCGCTGCTCCAGTAATTAAAACTCTTTTCTTCATAATTTATCTCCCAATTGATTCATATAAGAACCCTTCTTTTTTAAGGTCTTGGGTATCGTATAAGTTTCTGCCGTCAAATATGGTTGGATTTTTTAGCAATTCTTTTAATTTCTGAAAATTAGGAGTTCTAAAAATACTCCATTCAGTACAAATAATAAGAGCCTCTGCATTATCTAAAGCTTCATACATAGATTTGCAATAGGTTAATTGCTCTCCAAATTGTTTTTTAATATTTGGCATTGCTTCGGGATCAAAGACCGATAAACTTGCTCCCTTTTTTAATAGTTCTTTCATTAAATAAATTGCTGGTGCTTCTCTTATATCATCTGTTTCGGGCTTAAACGCAAGCCCCCAGATAGCTAATTTTTTACCAGTAAGGTTTCCGTTAAAATAAGCTTCGATTTTAGGTAATAATATGGTTTTTTGTTTCTCATTAATTTCAATAACTGAATTTAATATTTTAAAATCGTATTTTTTATCTTTTCCTGCTTTTTGAAGTGCTTTTACGTCTTTTGGAAAACAAGAACCTCCATACCCTATTCCTGGAAAAAGGAAGCGTTTTCCTATTCTAGAATCGGTTCCCATTCCTGTTCTTACCATATCTACATTAGCTCCTACTTTTTCACAATAGTTGGCTATTTCGTTCATAAAAGTAATCTTGGTTGCTAGAAAAGCGTTAGCAGCATATTTGGTAAGTTCTGCCGATTTTTCGTCCATAATAATTATTGGGTTTCCTGAGCGTACAAAAGGGCTGTATAGCTTTTTCATTAACTCTGTAGCCTTTTGGTTTGTAGAACCCACAACGATTCTTTCCGGCTTTAAAAAATCGTCAACTGCGTAGCCTTCTCTTAAAAATTCTGGGTTGGAAACTACTGCAAAATCACAAGTAGCATTTTTTACAATAGTAGCATGTACTTTTTCTGCAGTACCAACAGGAACGGTGCTTTTATCTACAATAACTTTGTATTCTTTAATTTTCTTACCTATTTGTTCTGAAACATTTAAAACATACGATAAATCTGCTGATCCGTCTTCATCTTCAGGTGTGGGTAAGGCAAGAAAAATAATTTCTCCAAAATCCAATCCTTCGTCTAAGGAAGTTGTAAAGTTTAATCTTCCTGCTTTTATATTTCTTTCAAATAAAACATCTAAATGAGGTTCGTAAATTGGAACCACACCTGCTTTCATTTGGTTGACTTTTTGTTGATCTATATCGACACATATTACATCATTACCTGTTTCGGCCAAGCAAGTTCCTGTCACTAATCCTACATATCCTGTTCCTATTACTGCTATTTTCATGTATAAACCCCTAAAATTCAGGGAAATTTAAGTTATTACTGTTTTAAAATTGCCTGCAAAAATACAAACTCTTAATTATTGCTACTTGTTTTCTGTTACTTCTTTTGTGTTATTATTAATTAATAGCATTACTAAAATAAAACCAATATAATAAGCTCCTACTTGCCTGTGGAAATAATTTTCTACCAATCCAAAAATTATAATTGTTACAATGAGTGCTGTTGGAAAAAATTGTCTGTGATATTTAATTAATAAGAACAGTAAAATCCCTAAAAATAAAAACAAACTTACCATCCCAGAGCTTAAGTAGAAATCTGCATATTGATTATGGGTGTTGAATTTTTTTGAAACAAAATTATTCTTGGTAATTTCGTCTGTAATATTTGTTTTATAACAAGAAACCAATTCCTTAGAGGTTTCTTTAAAACCAATGCCTAAAAATTGGTGTGTGTTTTGGTCTGCAATAAGAGAAGCACATTTCCAGATAATGGTTCGGTAACCTAATGGCATATAAGATTCGTTGTAATTTATTTCAGAAGTATTGTGAATATATTTTTTAAACTTGTTGATAGTAGGTTGGTATTTAACATATCCAACAGTTATAAAAACTGCTAAAAGACCCGAAGTTATTAATAATCTTACTTTCTTTTTTGAACCATAAAATTGTCTTAGAATCACTAATGCGAAAAGAATTATTATGGCAGTTTTAGACATGATTAAAAACAAGTACAAAAGATTTATAATGATACTTGCAAGGTAATACACATTGTCTGGATGGTAATTTTTTGTTAAAGATTGGTACGAAATTAAAATACTTAAAACACATAAAAGTCCAATATAAACCCTGTCTATTAATAAAGCATCTACGGTTTCTTGAAAAAATAGTAAAGACACCTCAGCATCTTTATTTATTAAAATCATAAACTGAACTAATGTAAAAACAATGGCAATAAAGGAAGAAAATACGATGGCTTTCTTCAGTTTTTTGAAATTTGAAATGGGTAGGTATAAAATTACAAGTCCGATAGGAATCATCATTTTATTAATAATTCCTATATCCTGCTTTAAATTTCCTTGAAAAAAAGAGTTTACTATGAGGTAAATAAAAAACAGTATTAAAATAAGTGTAGGCTTAAGCAGTAGTTTTTTAAAATTCTTTTTGGTAACCACAAACGGAAATGCAATTACCAAAATTGCCATTAAAATATTAGGTAATGCTCTAACGTAATTATCAAAAGGAATAATTAAGTACAATAAAACAAATACGTAAGGATAAATAGCTGTTAAAAGGATTCTCACTTTTTACGATTTTGATGAACCAAATTTTTGTTTAAACACTAAATATATGAATTTACTATTTCCTATTAAGTATCTTTTCCACATTCTTTTTGGTTCTTGCAAAAAACGGTAAAACCATTCTAAGCCATTTTTTTGCATCCAAAGTGGTGCTCTTTTGGTCATTCCTGAAATAACATCGAAACTTCCTCCTACACCCATTTTAAAATTTACATTTTTTAGAACCTCTTTATTATTAAACATAAAGTTTTCTTGAAAAGGAGAAGTAATGGCAACAAAAAGAATTTGGGCATTACTTTCTGAAATCTCTTTAGCAATTGTAGCTTCTTCATTTTTACTAAAATATCCGTTTCTATATCCTGCTACTATGTCTTTGCTATACATTTTAGAATACTTTTCTACTACCTTTTTTACAACTTCATCCTTTGCACCAAAAAAGTATATTTTAAATTGGTTTTCGTGTGCTAGTTTTACAAGATCGTTCATTAAATCTATTCCAGCAACTCTTTCTTTTAAAGGGTTTCCTAATAATTTTGAAGCCCAAACTAAAGATTGTCCATCGGCATTTATTATATCGCTTATAGCCACACTTTCTTTAAGTGTTTGATCCGATTCTATTTGAATTAATTTTCCTGCATTCACATCGGTAAGTTGAATGCTTTTGTTATTATTAATTCCTTCGTGGATAATAGTAAGTGTTTCAGAAAAAGAAACATTATCTATTAATGTCCCTAAAATATTTACTTTGGTGTTTTGATGATTCATTATTAATTTCTTTCTAAAAATCCCTTTTGGTTAGGATGCTTTCTTTTTAATATCTGAAAAAACTATTACGTCCTTATGTCTTTCATTTTTATTAATAAATTTTTTAAACTCGTTTAAGGAAAAGGGAGTAAATGCTTTGGGGTGACCAATAATTACAAAGTCTTGAAGGTTTTTATTTTGGTAAAACTTGTAGGCTTTTTCTAAGTAACTCGCTTTAAAACCATCTATTGAAACCACAGAATAGGAAGGCCATAGCAACAATCTTAAAATATGAAGTTTTGAAGGACCAACAGCAGAACCTTTGCTTAGGGAAACATGGTTGGGTATTTTTAATAATCTTACTACCACAAATCTCCAAAAAAAGATGGGCATTACTTTAAACGCACTTATTGCTATTTCTGTGAAGGAGCCTTTGGGGTCTTCTTTTGTTAAATCGGAAGAAAATTTCCACCTAGATTTACGGAAACCTACATTTGTAAAATCGAACCATTGTTCTTTAGATTTTAAAACTCCTTTTGGATAAACAGAGGTTTCGTAAATAATTCCGTTTTTTTGTAATGCTTCTCCTATGGTTTTAAAAGGTTGAGCAGACCAACCTCCTGCTCTAAATGCAGTAAGTTTTTGTTGGGTAATTCTTTCTAATATTTCTGTATATTCGGTAACTATTTTGTGGATTTCTTCTTCAGAAAAATCGGTTAATTTATACCTTGTTAAATTAAAAGTCCACTCTTTACCATTGTAGGTAGTGTCTTCCCAATGAGGGTGAATATGTAATTGAACTTCATGACCCTTAGCACAAAGCTCTTTTAGTTGGGTTGTAATTAGTAGGTAGTCTTTTTCTAATTCTGGGAAAGTGTTTTTGTATTTTTCAAGACATTTTAAATAACCAACATCCACAAAAAGTATTAATTTAACATTAAGTGGGTCAACTATTTTAAGAATTTCGTTGGTAGGATAAATTATGCAATTTTCCAACTTTGGATTTTTATCATAAAATAATTCATAATCCAATGTTATAAATATGTTCATTTTAGCTCTTTTTTCCTCTTCGATATAAGGAGCAAAGATACAGTAATTGCAAAGAATTCTATACCTTTAATACGAACTAACATGGATTCTGTTGTATTAGCTAACAAAAACAAAAGAAGTAAAGCCAAAAAGAAGTATTGTTGCTTTTTCCAAGCTAAATATATTAAATACGTAAATACAACTATAAAAACTATTGCACCAAAAATACCGTTAACACTTAAATATTCTAATAACTGATTGTGAGCGTTGTATTTTTCGGAGGCTGCAACCAAAAAACCTTGTTCTAAATATTTTTTTACTCTAGCTTCGTCTTTTTGGGCAAATCCAATTCCGAAAAAGGGGTGTTCTGTAAAAATATCATAAGAGATTTTAAAACGTCTTATTCGTTCATCGCCACCTAATTTCTCATAAGAGATTAATCTGTTTTTCATAAAATTGCTTCCAGTACTAAAAAAAAGCAATCCTACAATAGATAATATACCTAAGCCAATAGCAATTTCTTTCCAATGATTTTTAAATTTTGAAATTATAAATACAAGTCCAATTATTACTACACTTATAATTGCCATCCTACTGGCTAATTGTAAAAGACCTAACAAGAAAAAAAGTAATAGTGCTCCTTTTTGCCATTTTTTTAGGGTAGATTCTGTAAAAAGAAATACAATTGATACCACAATAAATAAACCTAAGTAAGCGGGATGGGTATCTGCAATATTTGTAAACTGGTGGTTTAAATGGCGGTATCTCCAAAAATAATGAAGTGGCTCATGACCAACAATCATTTCGTAAAAGCTATTCCCATAACAAATTAATAAGGTTGCTACACAACCCCATAAAAGTGCTAAAAACAAATTACGCCAAAATTTTTGATAATCTTCTTTACAAGCAATAATGGTTATTGGTATTGCTAACAGTCCCCAATATTTTTCTAAATGTTTAAAAAATATTGAAAAATTTTCAAAAGGATTTAATGCTGCCAATAAAGCCAATAAAAAAAATAATCCTAATGGAATTAGCAAAAAGGCGTTTTTTTTTAAAATTTTTAGTTTTTCGACATAGCTACCTTCCATAATAAATAAACCAAAATAAACTACCAACAGTATGTTGTTAATATTCATGTACATTGGCAATGTAAACAAGACCAAATACAGCACATAGTTTTTTATTAAAGTTATCGGTTTCAAGGTTTGTATTTGTTTAAAATCATTAACGGAAATGTTAGAAAATAATATAAAATTTGGTGAGTTCTTCCAATATTTTCTTTCCATTTCATGTCCTTTTTTATCACAAGTTTTTTTTGTGATCTTAATCTATTACCTGCAATTATGTGGGGTATATTAAACGTTTCGTTTTTTAAATTTGTAACGTTATTGGAACTATTAAAAAGATGTTTTTCTAATATTTGAAGGGTTTGTTCTGGCTGGTTTACAAAATCTTCATA
Source organism: Flavobacteriaceae bacterium (assembly GCA_027080135.1). GTDB lineage: Bacteria > Bacteroidota > Bacteroidia > Flavobacteriales > Flavobacteriaceae > Marifrigoribacter. Next base: position 7,537 of record JALWUJ010000063.1, read on the forward strand.
TTTTATTTTAATTACTCTTTTGTCCCACCAACAAACCCATTGGGCACTCAGATTAATTAAAGTATAATACAAAATTGCCGATAATGGTTTTTTGGGTGTTTGTACTTTTTTTCCAAATGAATTTATAACTCCTCTCACATCTCTAACTAGATAAATTCCTTTAAGGTTAAGTTTTTTATTTTTCCGAAGTAATAAATATCTGGAAATGTATTTTGAAGAATCTAATATCCAAGGCTTATCTACCTTTTTTTGAATAGTACTAAAAACCATATCGATTATTTTGCGATACGTTGGAGGAATGTTTTTTCCTAAAAGATAGAAAGGAATTAAATGGTGTTTTTCTGAAGAATTGGATAGTTCTACATTATTTTTGTTTTGAAGCACAGATAAATCTAAACTATTTAAAATAGTAGCCCAAAAGGTACATTGAGATAATTTTGAACCACAAGAACAATCTTTATCTTCTAGAACATAGTCTAAAAACTGATGCATTTCGCCAATAGTAAAAATGTTGGGATGATTGTTAAGAATGGTAGCCAACATGGTGGTACCGCTTCTTCCTGCTCCAAGAAGGTAAATTGTATTTATTTTTTTTTCCTCCATGGATTATTGGTTTTGATCTTGGTTTCTGTATTTAATAATTTTAGCAGGAACTCCTCCAACAACCGCATAATCTGGAACGTCTTTAGTAACAATAGATCCCGCTGCAATAACACAATGATTACCAACTTTACAACCAGCAGTAATTACTACATTTGCACCAATCCAAACATCGTCTCCAACGTAGGTTTCGTAGAAGTTTTTTCCTTGTTTTGCTATGGGTATTTCTAAAGAATCAAATTTGTGATTTCTGGCATAAATTTTTACATCTGGACCCATAATTACATAGCTTCCTAAATGAACATTAGATTGAATCATACACCTAGTTCCCATTTCGGTATAATCTCCAACGGTTGCATATAACGAAATTTCTGCTCGATTTTTTACCAAGGGTTTTTTGCCACACTTTTTTAAATAATTTTTAACTAAAACACTTCTAACCCAAGGAAAAAATAAGCTATAAGGACGGTAGTCTTCTGGAGTGTTTCTAAAAAAAACAAGGTATATAAAATATAAAAACTTTTTCATTTTCTGTAAATTTCAATAAGTTCGTTGCACACAGCTTCTAATGAAATATTTTTAAATGAATTTTGTGCACCAAGGACTAATTCTCTATACTCAGATGAAGGAATATTCATTAGGTTGCCTAATAAATCTGTAAGTTTATCGGGGTTTTTTAAAGGAAATGTGAATCCGTTTTTATTGTTTTCAACTTGTTCTAAAAACTGAGGAATATCCGAAGTAATAACAGGTGTACCACAATACATAGCTTCAATTATAACTGTTGCAAAACCTTCAGACCTGGATGGTAAAATAAAAAACTTAGCTTGGTTGTATAAGTGTCTTAATTGTTGGTGAGTTTGTTCTCCTTTTAATTCAATAGAATATCCTTCTTTAATTAATGCTTCAAAATTAGGTTGAAACTCTCCACTACCAGCTATGCAAAATTTAATTTTTTTGTCTAGCTTTTTAATTGAATTTATTAAAAAATCTACTCCCTTTCTTTTTATAAAAGAACCTACAAATAAAAAGTCGTATATTTTTTGTGTGTCATTTTCAGGATAAAACACATGCGAATTTACACCTACTGGAAGGGTTTTTCCAATGGGTAATTTTAGTTTTTCTGAAACATTTTTAGCTACTTCTTTACCTACTGGTATTGTAAAGTTTATTTTCTTGGAAAGAAATTGCATAAATTTAGCATTCTTTACGTTTACTTGTTGATTAACATCTGTTCCATGAAAAGTTACAATAAGCTTTGTTTTTGGATAAAATACTTTATAAAACCAAGTAACTATAATTAAAGGGTAAAAACTATGTAGGTGAATTACATCGTATTTTTTAAAGTAGTGGGGTATAAATCTAAAAAAAGCAGCTATGTATTTTTTTATACTTCCCCATAAAGATGTAAAAGTACGTTTCATATAAAACAACGTTATTGTTTCATCTTCTTTCAAAAGAGTTTGCAATTGCTCGTATTGGTTTTTTACAAAAATTCCTGAATATTTTTTTTCAGGACTTGGGTACATACTTGTTACAATTAATATTTTCATTTTTCTTTTGTGTTTGCTATGATTAAAAATACAGGAACACTTAGTAAACTATAAACACTATTGGTAAGCATTGGGTTTGAAATACAAAAGAAGGCAAAAACCCAAAACATAGCTTTAAGCATATGTGATTTTTTGGTTCCACTAAAATTAAAAACAAGATTTTTGTAAGCAGTTGTAAATAAAAATAGGAATAAAAATATACCTATAAACCCATATTCTCCTATTATTGAAGCTACATTACTATCATAAATACCCCATTCTTCAACAAAATAATAGCGTTTATCTACACCAAAATCTTTGTAAACCTGACTGTCATGAGCAAAAATAGACCCAAAGGTACCAGCACCCGAACCAATAGGGAAATATTGCACAATAAGCAATGCCGACATATACAACATAAGTCCACGAATATAATGAGACTTTAAACTGTAAGACATTTCTATATTATTAATTATACTTTGTGATAAGTCTGTAAAAATTAACAGTAAAAAAGTTGTAAGCATTGTAATAAATATAAAGCTAAAAAAAACGTTTACATTTTTATAGGCGTATTCCCAATAAAAAGAAGTAAACAATATTGCAATAGCTAAGAGTGCAGTTCTAGAATCAGACATTATTATAATAGCAATACCTCCTAAAATTTTTAACCATCCTTTTGTACTTATATTAACAGATTGTTTTTTTACTTTATCTAAAGTTAGAGCAATAATAATTACTCCAACATATGCAAGGTGGTTTGGATGTCTAAAAAAGCCTGTATATCTTAAATTGGGGCGAGCATAGGTAGGAACACCATAAAAACTATTAAAGGTAGTTCCTAATAACAAATGTAAAACAACTCCAATAATAGCAAAGGTTAATATCAATGTAAAAAACTTGTTTAGCTCATCCATATGGTCTTTAAACAACAATACAAATGTGATTAAAAAAATAAAGAATTTAATGGTAATTACACTTTGTACAACAATATCTATAAGTTCTCTGTTTAGACCAAATAATAAACTAATGATTATGGAATAGGCTAGAAAAAAAAATACAGCTATATGTACTAATGCTAGTTTTCTTCTTTTTAAAATATTTAAAAATAAAACCATAAAGGAGAATAGAAGTAATGTTTCCTCAGCATAATCAAAAAAAGGTATCGAAGTTATTCGTTTAAAAAAAAACTTGAAAATGCTAAATGCAGAAAGAGTTAAAAAGAAAATTCTTGTTAATTTACTCATATCTTTTTCCAAATTAATTTTCTAACATAATAGGCACTTGCTAGTTTAGAAAAAATTAAACTAAACGCTGTAGAAAAAGCTACTCCATTTACTCCATAAGGTTGAACTAAAGTGAGGTTTAAAGTTAAATTTATAATAAATGAAATTATTAAAATGTTTTGAAAAACTTTTTGATGCCCTGTCATTTGAAACATGGAGCCCACAGGACCAATAATCGAATTAAAAAACTGTCCTACACTTAAAAACAAAAGTGCTGTTGTAACTTGTAAAAAATCTTCACCAAAAAAAGATAAAATAAATTCTTTAAATAAAATAATTCCTAAAATAGCCGCCAATGAAAAAATTGCATTTACCAAAGTAGAAAACTTAATAAGTTGTTTAAATAACTTATTGTTTTTTGCGTGAAAGGCGTGGGATAATTTAGGAGCTAATATCGAATCGACTGCTTGTAATGAGAAACTTACTATTACAGCAATTTTTAAAGCTACACTATACCTTCCAACAACACTACTTTCTTCATAAATTCCTAAAATGATAGTATCAGACCATCCCAATAAAACTATCATAGAAGCCGATAAAAACATAGGAAAAGAATCTTTTATAAAGTGACCAACTTTATAAGTTGTTTCTTTTGAAATGGGAAATAGAAATTTATAAAGATATCTAAGAGAAATTAAAAAAAGTGTTACTAAAGCTAAGGTGTGAGCAATAATGGTTATAATTGGATCATTTGTCCATAAAAAAACAAGTGCGGTGAAAAATAGGAGTGTAAAAACAAATCTTCCCCCATTAAATAAAAAGGCGTACAATGTGTTTTTTCTTATTCCTCTAAATACAGAAGCGTTAATTAAAATTAGGGTATATAATACTATACTTGGAGCTGTCCACTTTAAAAAAGTTGCTAATTCAGGATCTTTAAAAACATGTTCACTTATCCAATTTGAAAAAACAAACAGTGTTATTCCAAAAAACATAGATCCACCTAAAAAAACTGGATATGCCTTTATAAACAGTCCTTTTGCGTTTTTAAAATTATTTTCAATAGCAAAAATTTTAACATAATTAACATCGGAGCCTAATATACACAACAACGAAGAAACCATTAAAATAGAAAAACTTAACTGAACTCTTCCTAAAGTCTCTGCACCAAAAAGTTGTACCGTATAATAAACAAAAAGATAGCCTGTTAAAAAGCCTAATATTCTTAAAAAAAGTGCAACGCCTCCTTTTTTTAATATTTCAACAAAATCGTCTCCTATCTTCATTAAACTTTTTTAAAAATTAAATATTTTTCTTTTTAATGTCACCTTTACTTGTAATTACTATGTGTTTTTCTTTTTTTTTATAAAGTAAACTACAAACAATATAGTTATTAATACTAAAACTACAATTATATTTCTGACCTTGTTATTTTCAAATTCAAATTGTTTTATTATTTCAGAATTGACAATAATTTCATTGTCTTCTAAAAAAGAAATTATTATAGGAAAACTTTGGGTGTAAATACTTTTATATGTTTTTTTCATTGAATGCCCAACACCTACAACTTTGTACAATGATAAATTGTCATCTTTTTCAATTGCTTTTTTATAAAATTCTTTTAAATACTCAAATTTTATTAATGGATCTTCAATACCTGATATAATTAATGATGGAGGTAAATGAGCCGCTGTGTTTAAATAATTATAGAAAGGTGAAAACCATTTGTAATTTTCACCTATTCTATTGTAACCATACCCTATACTATCATTTCTAATTACAGGTGAAAACCCTATAATATAGTTTGGTTTGGACTCCTTTCCATAATTTTTGTCGCCTATGCTATCTACAAAATAGGAAGAGAAAGATAAATGAGCACCCGCTGAAACACCAATTGCAACGATTTTATTTTTATCAATATGTAGTGTATCTGAATTATCTCGCAAATACTTTAAAACATCTTTAACATCTGCAAGTGCATCATATGGAGAAGAATTATGTGATTTACTTGTTCTATATTCTACAATTACAGATAACATTCCTCTATCAGAAATTGAATATGCCAACTCATCGAGTTGATTCCAAGCAAAATCTTGCCATCCACCTCCAGACAAAAATATAGCACAAGGTACCTTTCTATTAATTGAATTTGTTGGTTGAATTAGTTTAATTTTAAGATCTATAGAATCATTAATTGTTTTATAAATTCTTATTTCATCTTGACTAAATGAATTAAGAAAGGTAAACAATGTTAATAATATAAAATATAAACGAGCCTTACTCATGACATTAAAATAATTCTAACATTTTTATTAATGATAAAAATAATTGGTAAAAAAATATACTTAGACCTTTTGGTGTTCTTTTATTTCTATTTTTATATTATAATTTTTTTATATAATCTATAATTCTAAAAGATGCTTTTCCATCTCCATATGGATTATGCAACATACTCATCCCATTGTAAAATTCTTTATCACTTATTAATTTTTGTGTTTCGTTTATTATTTTTTGAGCATCAGTACCCACTAGAAGTACTGTGCTTTCTTCAACAGCTTCAGGTCGTTCTGTTGTGTTTCTAGTAACTAAAACTGGTTTTCCTAAACTAGGAGCCTCTTCCTGTATGCCTCCACTATCAGTAATAATTAAATACGATTTCTCCATAAGCCAAATAAAAGCTGCATAGGCTAATGGCTTTACCAAAATAATATTTGAAATTCCTGAAAGCAATTCATATACTGGTTTCTCAACATTTGGATTTAAGTGCACTGGATAAATTATTTGTACATCTTTATTTTGTTCTGCAATTGTTTTTAAAGCAATACAAATATTTAATAACCCTTGCCCATGATTTTCTCGTCTATGTCCAGTTACTAAAATAATTTTCTTTTGAAAATCTAAAATTAGTTTTAAGTTTTCAATTTCAGAATCTTTAAACTCATTGGTATTAACCTTTTCAATACCAATTAATAATGCATCAATAACTGTATTTCCTGTAACTATTACATTTTGTTCTTTAATGTTTTCTTGTAATAGGTTGTTTTTTGAAAGTAAGGTAGGAGCAAAATGATAATCTGCTATTTTTCCTGTTAGTTGTCTGTTAAATTCTTCAGGGAAAGGGTATTTTCTGTCATAGGTTCTAAGCCCTGCTTCTACATGGCATACTTTTGCTCCATAATAAAATGCTGCTATTCCAACCGCCATAGAAGTAGTTGTATCTCCGTGAACATATACGTAATCTGGTTGAGCATCTTCTAACACAATTTTCATTTCTTCAATAATAGTCGCTGTTAAACCGTACAAATTCTGGTTGGGTTTCATTACATTTAAATCATAATCTGGAACTATTTCAAAAAACTCTAAGACTTGATCCAACATTTCCCTGTGTTGTGCTGTAACGCAAATATTAGTATTAAATTCGAGATTGCTCTTAAATGCCAATACCAAAGGAGCCATTTTTATAGCCTCAGGTCTGGTACCAAATACTATTAAGTTTGTTTTCATGTGTCTATAGTATTTTATATGTTGGACATGCCGAATAAAGTTCGGCACAGGCTATGTTGTTTGTTAATAGTCATTGTCCTTTGGTAATAAAAAAATTTAAACTGCTCGATTCATAAAACTCTTATTTTTATTGGGTTAAGAGTTTTGTTTTGTTTGTTCTGCAATTTTTCTAAGTTTAATAAAAATGTATCTAAAATAAGAAAGCAACAAAAATAAAGATACTAAAAGTAGTGGATATAGAATTATCTTATTACCTATAACACCCTTCTTCTCTTTTACAATATCAGGTTTATTTACCAACACCACAACATCTTTAGATTGGGCTAAAAATGTATTTAAACTTTCGTTTAATTGTTGAAGTTCTAATTTTCTTTCAAAAAGAACATGAATACTAAAGTTTTTATCTACTACAAATATTTGCTCACTAGGGGAGGGTAAAGATTCATTGGTTTGATAAGTATCTATAACGTGGTCTATTTGTCTGATGCTTTTTTTGTTGTTTTCAATCTGAGATTTAACATCAGTAATTATTGTTTCTTTTAACTCTTGTAATAATGGGTTGTTGTTTAAATACTCTATTGTTTGTTTTATTGTTTTGTTGGTTGCAACAGGTGAAAATTCAAAATTAATTTTGTGGTATTTATATTCTGATGTAAACGTTTCATAGAGTTTAATTTCTTCATCATCAAACTCTAAATTTTTTAGTAAACCTTCTAGTTTTCTGTCGTTAAGTTCATATTTTTCTAATATATCATTTAAATTTACAATAGGTTTTATTTCTATTTTAGACATTTCTAAAGTATCTGCTCTAAAACCATTTTTATCAAAAAACAGGGAGTCTTTTTCTTTTAACTTTTCGTTTAATTGTTCTATCTCGCTGTAAACATAATCTACTGTTTTAAAATTTACTTTAACTAATGCTGTAGCTTTCTGGTCTAGTTTGGTAGCTTTTTGGGAAAAATATCCTAACCCAACACCAACAATAATTAAAATTCCTATTATTATTTTATACTTATAAATATAGTCTATTGCATTAAACAATTTTACAATCCAATTGTTAACAATAGCCTTGAGTTTGTCAAATAATTGAAATAAATCTAATTCGTCGTTATTAATTTTATCCATATTATCTTTTTTAAAAGATTTTAAATTATTGTTGTTAAGCTTTTTTTCCAATTAACCATTAAAATTGAAAAATTTTTACTTAATTTTTTTGTGTCTAAAACACTATAAATGGGTCTCGCCGCAAATGTACGGTAATAGTCTGTTTTTCCAAGTATTGTAGAGTCTAAATGCTTATTTTGAAATAAAATCTCCTTTGCAAAGTCATACCAGGTGGCTTCGCCAGAGTTACTAACATGATAAACACTATATTTATTGCTTTTTGAATTTATTATCTTAAGAATAACATCAGCTAAATCATTAGCATTTGTAGGCGTTCCTTTTTGTTCGGTGGTTACCGTTAACGGCTTTTCTTCTTTGGAAAATCTCAGCACAGTATTGTAAAAATTATGACCATATTGGCTATATAACCACGACGTCCTTAAAATAAAATACTTATCGGAAATTTCTTGAACATACTGTTCTCCTTTTAGTTTGGAAGCTCCGTAAACGTTAATTGGATTGGTTTGATCTTCTTCGGTATAGGGAGTGTTTTTCTCACCATCAAAAACATAATCTGTTGAAATCTGAATTAACGTTGTATCTGCTTTTTTACATTGAAGGGCTAAATATTTAACGCCTTCTGCATTGGTTTTAAAAGCATTTTCAGAATCACTTTCAGCTTCATCAACATTGGTATAAGCTGCGGTGTTAATGCAATAATCAAATTTATTAGTAGAAAAAAAGGTTTCAACGGAAGTTTCTTCATCTATATCCAAATCTGCTCTTGAAGCAAATATAAATTCTATTCCCGGGTATTTTATTGATGCGTCTTTAATACATCTTCCTAACTGTCCGTTTGCCCCTGTTATAAGTACTTTCATCCTTTTGTGGCTTCCAAAAATGATGGAAGTATTAAATCTTTTTCAGAAATTATAAATTCTTTTTCAGAAAGATGCCAATCTAGTTTCAAGGTTGCGTCGTTGTAAATAATTCCTCTTTCGGAAGCTTTATCGTAAAAATTATCGCATTTATAAGCAAATTTTGAAGTTTCGGAAAGGGTTATAAATCCGTGTGCAAATCCACGTGGAACAAATAATTGTTCTTGTTTAACATCGTCTAAAATAATACCGAAATGCTTTCCGAAGCTTTCTGAATCTTTCCGTAAATCTACCACAATATCCAACACTTTTCCTTGAACCACACGCACTAGTTTAGCCTGAGCCATTTCGCCAACCTGATAATGCAATCCACGTAACACACCTCTGGACGAAGTTGATTGATTGTCCTGTACAAAATCTATGTCTAATCCTGTTTCTTTTTTAAATACTTTTTGATTATAAGTTTCGTAAAACGTTCCCCGTTCATCTGTAAAGATAGTGAGTGTTAATACGAAGCAATCTTTTAAGGGTGTTGGTGTTATTTTCAATTTTAATCTTTTTTATATCTTATTTTAGGTCTTGGTTTTTTTTCTTCTTTCTTCGTTAACTCATCTAAATAATTAAATACCAACTCGATATTTTTACTGTGTTGAGTGAGTTTTTTCTTAATGTTTTCAATCTCTAACTGAAGAGCAACATCGTTAGAAAGTAATTTTCTTAATTTGGTGAATACTCTAATAATTTTAATATTTACCTCAATTGCTTTGGGGCTATTTATTACACTAGATAACATTGCAACTCCTTGTTCGGTAAATACCATTGGTGCATATCTTAAACCCATTTTATCTGAAGAATTGGAGGTGCCAAATTGGCTCCTCCAATTAAAAAATTCTTTTTTAGTTAGCTCAGACATAAAATCTTCTGGAAAACGTTCCATGTTTCTGCGAACTTGTCTTTTTAAATATTTTGTTTCAATTTTATACAACTTATCCAAATCACGATCTATCATTACCTTTTGATTCCTAATAAAAAATATTTTACTAGTAATTACTTCTTCGGGTATTAATATTTCTTTGGACACTATATTCTAAATAATATGTTTTCCATAACCACTTTTTAAAAGCGGTTCTATTAATTTGTTTAATTCTTCTTTAGTAATGTATCCCATTTCGTAAGCAACTTGTTCTATGGAACCAATTTTTAGCCCTTGTCGTTCTTCAATTACCTCCACAAATTGGGAGGCTTGCATTAACGAGGCAAAAGTTCCGGTATCTAACCAAGCAGTTCCTTTATCTAAAATGCTTACGTTTAATTTTCCTTGCTGAAGGTAAACATTATTTACATCGGTAATTTCTAACTCACCACGTTTACTTGGTTTCATATTGGCAGCGATTTCTACAACAGAATTATCATAAAAATAAATTCCCGGAACAGCAAAATTAGATTTTGGGTGAATTGGTTTTTCTTCAATTGAAATTGCTTTTCCGTTTTTATTAAACTCAACCACACCATAACGTTCTGGGTCTTGAACATGATAGGCGTAGATGATTCCACCATCTGGATTGTTGTTGGATTGAAGCAGTTGTTTTAATCCCGAACCATAAAAAATATTATCTCCTAAAATTAAAGCTACTTTATCATTTCCAATAAATTCTTTTCCTATAATGAACGCTTCAGCCAGACCGTTGGGTTGGTCTTGTACTGCATAGCTAAATTCGCATCCCAAACGTTTTCCGTCTCCTAAAAGTTTTTCAAATAAAGGTAAATCTTGTGGAGTTGAAATAATTAATACCTCTCTAATTCCTGCCGACATTAATGTTGACAAGGGATAATAAATCATTGGTTTGTCATACACCGGCATTAGTTGTTTACTTACTGCTAATGTTAATGGATGAAGTCTTGTTCCTGAACCTCCTGCTAAAATTATTCCTTTCATTTTGGTTGTATTGTGTTTACTCTAGTAATCTATTTATTTCCTTTTTCAAAACAGGGAGATGGTTCGTTTTAATAGCCCAAATTATACTATCATCAATGCTATCATAAGCATGAACAAGACGGTTTCTTAAATTAATTATTTCTCTTGCACTAGTGATACTAACTTTGTCTGTATCTTTTGAAAAATTATTTAAAGCTTCTCCAATAATCCCTAATTGCCTTTCTACAGCACTCTTTGTTTTTAGATCCTTCTCGTATTCTATAAAATTTAAATCTCCAATAAATTCAAAAATCACATCAATTGAAAATAAGATATCGAAAAGATGTTTTTTAGATCGTTCCGTCATAAATTAAAGATTTTGTTTTATTTATTTCCTTTAATAGATAGGGGTTTTTAATTTTTTTTGATGTTAACAAATCTACTTTTCTAGAAAAAAGAAGTTCTAATTCAGTCCAAAATGACATTAAATTTTCTCCTTTTTCGATAGGAGGAATATTTTCAATTTCAACTATAAAATCTAAATCACTCGTCTTTGGGTTAAAACTGTCTTTTAATACAGAACCAAATAAAAACAACTTTGAAATTTTATATTTTTCGCAAAGCTGGAAGAGTTTTGTTGATTTTTTTTCTATTTCTACGGGTAGTTTCATGTGTCTATAATATTTGTCAAATCGGTCATATACTGTTCGCTATTAGTCATTTGGTATTGTTATAAAAATTCTAACATGCTCGTTTCATATATTAATATTTTCTCGCAAAGCCGCAAAGTCTCAAAGAAAATTTCTTTTTTCAATACTCTTTGTTTATTTAAAAAGATCTGAATGTGACCCTATTCTAATTAATTTTATTGTTTTTGGATTTTCAATTTGAAACCAAATAATTAATAAGTCTGGTATTATATGGCATTCCCAATTGTCTTTATAGTTTCCTTTTAATTGGTATGGTTTCATTTTTAATGGAATCCCTTTTACACCTTTCTCTTTAAGAACTTCTAAAACTTGAAAAGTTAATACAAGTTCTCTTTTATTTCTTCTTAAAACCTTCTTTAAATCTTTTTTAATAAGAGTTGTTTCGATTAATGAATACATTATTAATCCTTATCATTTAATAAGTTTTTTAAATAAAGATCTAAATCTTCAATAACCTCTAAATTAACATTATTTCGAGCATCTTCAATTGCTTTTACTGTTTCTTCATTTGGAATATTTCCCACATCTCGATACAATAAATACTCAATATAATTATTTAAACTTCTCTTTTGGGATTTGGCTTTTTCCTTAATTAATTCTAGCAATTCTTCGTCAAATCTGAATGCGGTTTGTATCTTCATGATTCAATTATTTTGCTCAAAGATAAAAAATAACAATGTGTTATACAAGTGTTATAATAAAAACGAACGGTTATTCAAATACCATTCAATAGTTTTTAAAATTCCGCTTTCAAAATTTTCTTCGGCTTTCCAACCTAACTCTTTTTCAATTTTATCGGCATCAATGGCATATCTAAAATCGTGTCCTGCACGGTCTTGTACAAATTCTATTTGCTCCTTATAAGGGGTTTTGTTGGGAACCAATTCATCTAACAATTCACAAATTGTATAAGCGATATAGAGGTTTTCTCGTTCGTTTCTTCCTCCAATGTTATAGGTTTCACCTAATCTTCCTTTGTCTAAAACAAGTTTAATTCCTTTGCAATGATCGGTTACATAAATCCAATCTCTAATGTTTTTTCCGTTTCCGTAAATTGGAATTTTTTCTCCAGAAATCGCCTTTCTAATTATCGTCGGAATTAGTTTTTCTTTATGCTGATGTTTTCCGTAGTTGTTAGAACAATTAGTAGTAACCACAGGCATTCCGTAAGTATGAAAATAGCTTCTCACTATAAAATCTGAAGAGGCTTTTGAAGCACTATAAGGGCTGTTTGGTGCATATGGAGTGGTTTCTAAAAACAAGCCTGTTTCGCCTAAAGTTCCATAAACCTCATCGGTAGAAACGTGCAAAAAACGAGCGTTTTGATATTCTTCTTTTAATTGGTTTGGACCATTCATCCACAAACGATAAGCACTGTGTAGTAAATTAAAAGTCCCAATAATATTCGTTTGGATAAACGCTCCTGGACCTGTGATGGAATTGTCAACGTGAGATTCAGCAGCAAAATGAACCACTTTATTAAATTGATGTTCCTTAAACAAACTATCTATTAAAGCCTCATCGCAAATATCGCCTTTTATAAAAGTATAATTTGGAAGGTTTTCTACAGCTTCTAAATTCTTTAAATTCCCAGCATAAGTCAAATTATCTAGCACGAAAATCTGATCTTCAGGATTTTCTACGGCTAATTCTACATAATTGGAACCTATAAATCCTGCTCCTCCAGTAATTAATATTTTATTCATATTTATAGACCGAAAAATTCGAGTTTCTTTATAAAATTGAACTATTCTAAAATCTGATTTAACATTTTCTCAGTAATCAAATACGTTGGTTTCACTCCCGAAGTTCCTAAACCACCAGAAGCCAAAGTGCTTCCTGTTTTTAAAGGATTATCCGAAGCATAATAAGCATATTGTACCTTTACTTTCGTACTAATACTTCGTCTAATTTTTGAAGCTGATTGAATGGCTTTTTGGTAATGTGCTCCTTCCATTTCAAGTCCGACCACGTTCCAAGTAGATTCGTGGAAGAATTTTAAAATGTCTTTATTCTGAAGTGAAGTTCCTAAAACGGTAATCATTGCACCTTTTGAAACATTTACATCTTCGCCTTCAAAATGCGATTTTTTCAGCATATTTTTAAAGGGATAATTATCGGCAGTTCCTTCAAAAACGTGAGCATTCGGAATCATAATATCTCCTTTTCCTCCTTCTAAAATTCCTGCTTTTCCCATGATTGAAACAGATTCAATATTTAAAAATTGCTTCTTCTTTTTTGCAACTTTATAAGGCTTTAAAAGCTCGTCCATAGTTTCGTAAGCTTGTTCTCCAAAAGCGTAATCCATAACAATAATTACAGGTTGATTTTCTTCCGAAGTAACCAATCCTGGTACTTTAGCAGTATCTATAATCTGAACATTGATATTGGTTCCGCTAGTATCTTTTATGTAAATCAATCCGTTTTGAGCAGCGTACTTCATCACTTTTTTTCGAAGTAAGCTATTTTTTGAATCACTCAACATTTCGTAAACTTCCATTGCCGAGCATTTTTTATACTCTGCTTTCAACACCAACGGACTGTAAATCGTGTTCATAACACTGTGCATATTGGCACTAATAATATGAATGGGTCTTTCTAATAACCCATTTTCATCTAGCTTTTTCTTTATACAGGAAGCCCAAATTTCTCCGTGAATATGATGTCCTAAACGCTCTCTTAAAACGGGACTAAAAGTAACAATTCGCTTGTTGTTAGTAGTCACTTCTTCAATAGCTAGTTTTCCTAAATAATAGATGATTTTTAAGAAACGATGCGGATCGGTTTTAGTAGCAAAATCTGGGTAAATTTCGTTAACTTCTTCATAAGTTCTTCCTAAAAAATTGGCGGTATGTGTTAAGGCAATTTCTTTTTCTTTTTGCGTTAGTTTTCCTTTTTTGGTAACTGCCGCTTCTAGTTTTTTCCAATCACGATTAACGTCGTTTCCTTCGTTTATCAGCACTTGAGACATAATTTTATGCGATTCGATAAAAAGGAAAGTAAGGTGTGTTAGAATGTCATAAATTTCAGAACGTCCACGAGTTACTTCAATATTCATTTGTTGCTCGTCTATACGATAGCAATTTCTTCTTCTTTTGGAAGGGATTATTACTTCAAAATGCGAATTTTTATACCCTTCGTCACTCGTTAAATTAATAAAGCTGCATTCTTCAATCCCAATAGGAAGTCTGTCTATTACATACAACAGTCCTTGTAATTCTACTTTATCTTCGGCTATGGTTCCGTAAATTTCTGGAGCAAGTGTTAATAATGAGTCTCTTAAAGTTTCTCCCGAAACACCCATAGGTTTATAAAACCCACGGTTAAAGAGGTGTCGCATCGTGATGTATAATCTTTCAATAGCTCCAGAACTTTCCTGAGCTCGCGTTCTTTTGTGTGTTATTATCATATTGTTTATTTCTTTGCAAAGATACATATTTGAATTGTGGATGACCAATCCCGATTTTTTTTATATTTTTGAAATTCACTAGCCCAATAATCAACTAATTTTAATGCGAAATCTTATTCTTTTTTTCTTATTTATAACAATTTCTGAAGCTTCCATTTGCCAAGTAACTGTTTCTGAATTAAACTTAAAAGGAGCCGTGAAATCTATTAGTGAAATTTCATTTGAAGCACTCCAAGTGAAGAAAAAAGTAAAAAAAGGAGGCAAAAAAAGGGAGGTTGAGGGCGATTATGATTTTTATATACTCTTTTCTGAAAATGGAAATAAGCAGTTGGAACTTCTAAGCCTATCTAACAAAGAAGGAATTCATTATAAAAGAGAATTAATTTACAATCAAGAAGGGTATTTAAAAGAAAGAAAATGGTTTGATGCTAATGGTGTGATTGCAAATCATTGGATTTATACACTGGATGATTTTGGGAATTCTATTGAAGTAATCAACACAGCTATGAATAATCCAAAGGCTATAAAAAAGTCTTATGAATATAATAACAATGGAAATATTTTAGATTATAAAACATTTAAACAAGACAATAGCCTAAATATTCATGAATCCTACTCATACGACACAAAAGGAAATTTAATTGAAGAAATTAAATACAAACCCGACGGTAATATAAAAATGAAACTTGTTTATAAATATGACGAGAACGGAAACAAAATAACTTTTGAAAAGCATTTTAATAATCAGATTTTGTTTGGAACTTTCTTTTATAAATATGATGATGCAGGAAACATTATTGAAGAAATAAGAAAAGATTTAAACGGAGAACTGGATTATAAATGGGATATAAATTATAACAAAAAAGGACTTATTATAGAAAAAAAGGTTTATAAAACTCCTTCATTAATCTTAGAAAAAATCATCACTTTTAAATATAAATATGATTCAAAAAGAAATTGGATTCAAAAAATTAAATTTCAAGATGGAGAACCAATTTATATTTTTGAGCGTAGAATTGAATATTTTTAGTGTTTGAC
>JALWUJ010000064.1 GCA_027080135.1 Flavobacteriaceae bacterium
AATGCTTTTTTTCCTTTTTCTGAAATGGTTACATCATATTCAAAAACATTCACACCTTTAACTGCATCAATTTTATAATTTTTAAGCTCAACTCCATCTTCTGTTTGAATGGAAATAGTGGTTTTTTCAGCTTTCGGATTGTAAAATTGAATGACCACTGAAGGTTCATTAACTTCACTCCATTGACTCCAAGAATCTCCCCAACGCGATGAATAATGAATGGGATCTATTTCAGAAATAGATAATATCCCTTCCTCTATATTTTGCAATATTGAAATATTTGCTACATAAATGGAACGTCCATGAGTACCCAAAACTAAATCGTTTGCTTCTGGCTGAATTACCAAATCATGAAATGCCACATTGGGCAATCCTTCGGAAAAAGCTTGCCAAGTTTCTCCTTTATTTAAGGAAACATATACTCCGTTATCGGTTCCTACATACAATACATTTTCATTTTTAGGATCTTCTTTAATTACATTTACCGCTCCAATGGGTAAATTACTACTAATATTTTTCCAAGTAACTCCGTAATTTTCACTCATATATATATAAGGTGTAAAATTATCCCAACGATAACCGTTTAAGGTTACATAAACGCGTTCCTTTTTATGCAATGAAGCGATGACTCTACTTACCCACAAATCCTTTGGGAAGGTTGCAGAAATATTTGTCCAATTTCCACCACTGTTTTTGGTAACTTGCACCAATCCATCATCGCTTCCCGTATAAATTAATCCAAACTGAAACGTTGATTCACTTATCGAAGTTAAAGTTCCGTAAGCAACATTTCCTTTTTTTCCACCTTTGGTTAAATCTTCTGAAATGGCTTCCCAATCATCACCTTGGTTCATAGAACGCATCAATTTATTTCCGCCCAAATACAAAATATCTTGGTTGTGAGGACTTAATAAAATGGGCGTTTGCCAATTAAAACGATAGGGGTTTTCGCCTAATTCATGTTTGGGTTGGATATACGTTTGCTCTTCGGTTTCTCGATTTAATCTAAAGTAATTTCCAAACTGAAATCCTGTATAAACAATTTTGCTATTTCGTTTATCAACTTGAACTTGCATTCCGTCGCCACCCATAATAAAATCGAAAGGGTAATCTCCTGATTGGTGCCAACTCGTACTTTCTTTATTGGTATGAGAACCTACCCAAACTCCATTATCTTGCAATCCACCATAGACATTATAGGGTTTTTCGTGATCGATATTTACCGAATAAAATTGTCCTACTGGTGGTGTATTACATTTTATCCAATGTTCACCATCGTCGTAACTTATGTTTAATCCGCCGTCGTTTCCATCTATTAAATGTCCTGGCATATTCGGGTTAATCCACAAATCATGATGATCTCCGTGAACATTATCGCCGTCAATAGAGGTGAACGTTTTTCCGCCATCTTTCGATTTTAAAATGGGTACTCCATAAATATAAATTCCCTCTTTATTACTAGGATCCACGTGTATTTTTCCGAAGTAATAACCATACGAATAATACAAACCATCTATAAAACCGTCATGAGTTTTCTTCCAAGATTTTCCACCATCGGTACTTTTATACACCTCAGCACCAATTACTGGAGTGTCAAATAAAAGTGTGTTGGCATCTTCTAAATACTTGGCTAAATCTATGGGTTTTACCGTTCCTTCTCTAACACTTTTCTTAACTGATTCTGCTGTGTATTTTTCAGAAAAACGATTCGATTTTAAATATTTTTCAAGTTTTTCATCTTCTAAATTTAATAATCCTGAAGAGGTCATGGTTTTAAAATCTTCTTTCGTTAACCCTTCCTCTTTCTTCTTTTTTGAATCGTCTTTTCTTCTAAATTGATTATCGTGAATGGCATAGACTGTGTTTTCATCATAGATTGCAATACCAATTCTTCCTACGCCATCACCCGATGGAAACCCACTTCCTTCTTCGGTAACTTTTTCCCAAGTGGAACCTGCATCGATACTTTTATAAATGGCAGATCCTTCACCACTTCCTTTAAAATTCCATGCTTTTCGGTCTTTGTCCCAAGAAGAAGCGTACATTAAATTGAAGTCGTTTGGCGAAGATTGAAGCTCAATAATTCCGGTGTGGTTATTTACAAATAAGGTTTTATTCCAAGTTTTTCCGCCATCGGTAGATTTAAAAACTCCGCGTTCTTCATTGGTAGAATACAGATGTCCAACGGCACTTACCACAATTTCATTAGAATTATTCGGGTTGATTAAAATACTACTAATATGGTGTGAGTCTTTCAAACCCATATTCTCCCATTTTTTACCTTGATCTGTAGATTTTAAAAGTCCAATTCCAGCATAGGAAGATCTTGAAGAATTTACCTCACCCGTACCAACCCAAATGGTGTTGGTTTTCCAATCTACGGTTATACTCCCTACATTTTGCGTTGGACTGTTATCTAAAATGGGTATAAATGAAGTCCCGTTATTATTGCTATACCAAACCCCACCACTAGCATAACCAATGTAAAATTCTGTTGGATTATTTGGGTTTACAGAAATTTCCGTAATCCGACCACTCATCACCGAAGGTCCGATGTTTTTGAAAGAAATGTTTTTTACCAAAGAAGATTCCGTGAGTTTTAGTTTTTCATTTAATCCTTTTGTTACATCCTCAGAATTTGATGCAGGTTGTTGCGAAAATGCTTGAAGAGAAATAAAGGTTAGAAAGTAGCACATTAATTTTTTCATGGTTGGTTTTTTTTGAATTGTTGAAATTACGGAAATGGTCTAATCCTTCAAAATATTAATCCGCATTTAACATCCAATCCACTTAATATTTTTTACTTTTGAAAAACAAAATATATTCAAAATGAAATACCACCCGATAGACCGAAATCTCTTCATTAAAAATCGTAAAAACTTTATAACACAAATGAAGCCGAGCAGCCTTGCTATCTTTAATAGTAATGATATTTATCCGATTACTGCCGATAGCACCATGCCGTTTCAGCAGCATCGAGATATTTTTTATTTAAGTGGTGTAGATCAAGAAGAAAGTGTGTTGGTTTTATTTCCTGATGCTCCAAATGAAGCTCATAAAGAAATTCTATTTTTAAAAGAAACCAACGAGCATATTGCTATTTGGGAAGGCGAAAAACTAACCAAAGAAAAAGCATTAGAAACTAGCGGAATCAAAACGGTGTATTGGTTGCAAGAAATGGAAAAAGTGTTGTTTGAAATTATGACACAATGCGATACTGTTTACATTAACACCAACGAACATTATAGAGCTAATGTAGAAACCGAAACCCGTGAAGCTCGTTTTGTAAAATGGCTGCTTCAAAAATATCCAGCACATAGTGTTGCCAAAAGCAATCCTATTTTACAACGTCTGCGTTCTGTGAAAGATCCAATTGAATTAGATTTAATTCAGAATGCCTGTGATATTACTGAAAAAGGAATGCGACGCGTTTTAAATTTCGTAAAACCAGGTGTGATGGAATATGAAATTGAAGCCGAATATATGCACGAGTTTTTAAGAAACCGTTCTAAAGGATTTGCCTATACACCAATCATTGCCAGCGGTAATAACGCCAATGTTTTACATTATATTGAAAACAACCAAGAATGTAAAAGTGGAGATTTAATTTTAATTGATGTGGGAGCTGAATACGCAAATTACAGTAGTGATATGACGCGTACCATTCCAGTAAACGGAAAATTTACCAAACGTCAAAAAGAGGTTTACAATGCTGTAAATAGAGTGAAAAATGCTGCAACAAAACTACTTGTCCCCGGAACAATTTGGAAGGATTATCATGTAGAAGTTGGTCATTTAATGACTTCAGAATTACTAGGTTTAGGGCTTTTAGATAAAACCGACGTGAAAAACGAAAATCCAGATTGGCCTGCATATAAAAAATATTTTATGCACGGAACCTCACATCATATGGGCTTAGATACACACGATTACGGATTGCTTTGGGAACCGATGAAAGCCAATATGGTTTTTACCGTAGAACCTGGAATTTATATCCCAGATGAAGGTTTCGGAATTCGATTAGAAGACGATGTGGTGATTCAAGAAAGTGGAGAGCCTTTTAATTTAATGCGAAATATTCCTATTGAAGCTGATGAGATAGAAGAGTTGATGAATAAGTAATTTAATCATTTTCTTCATTTTGACGAATAAAATTTTTCCACAAATTCACAATAACGAAAATTAATACTGCTGGCAATACCCAACCCATACTGTTTTCAGAAAACGGAATTATAGACTTAATATTTTTCAGATTTTCTTCAGGAATTAAAAACTGAAGGAAATCTGGAATACTAAAAATAAAGGTTACCAAAACTACTGACTTAAATACTGTTTTAGATGCCCACTTCTTTGGTAATGCATTCAGTAGTATCAAAACAATCGTAATTGGATAAATAAACATCAAAGCAGGTAATGCAATGTTTATAATATAATGTACATCAAACTGTCCAATAGCTACTCCAATAATACTTCCAAAAACTACGGTAATCGTATAGGCAAACTTAGAGTTATTAGCAATTCCTTTTACAAAATCTGCGGTTCCTGTTAGTATTCCAACTGCTGTGGTAAAACAAGCCAATGCCACCAATATTCCTAAAAACAATGTACCAATATTACCCAAAGTTTCTGTACTTAAAAAACTGAGCAATTCTGTTCTGTTTTCTGTTTGGAAGCTTCCGTTATAGTGTGCTCCTAAAGCAATCAACCCTCCATAAATTAATAACAATCCTAGACCTGACAAGAATCCTGCTTTTTTGATAATGGATTTCTTATCGGTAAAGGAATAATTAGATTGTAAAGACAAGGAGATTACAATAACACCTCCAACCAAAACACCACCAATTGCGTCAAAAGTTTGGTAGCCTTCAAGAATTCCTTCCGTAAAAGTGTTATCGAAAATAGAATTATTAATAGGTGAAACTTCAGTAAATAATCCAACACCTATTATAAAAAGAAGGATTAAAATTATAAGAGGTGTTAGAAACTTTCCTATTAAGTTTAATATTTTATTTCTGTTTAAAACAAAAACCAATACCAAACTAAAATATATAATACTCGTCCACAATGAAGAGAGTTGAAAATAAGGCTGAATTGCCATTTCATAAGTAACCGAAGCCGTCCTTGGAGCGGGTAATGCCACCGAAATCACATATACACAAACACTATAAACAACTGCAAACAAGGGCGAAACTTTATTTGCAAAATCCTTCATAGTGCCTTGTATTTTAGCGTATCCAAAAATGGCTAAAACTGGAATAACAACAGCCGATAATGCAAATCCTAAAGTAACTAATCCCCAACTATTCCCTGCATTATAGCCCAAGAATGGAGGAAGTATTAAATTTCCTGCTCCAAAGAAAAGAGAAAATAATGCAAAAGCGGTGATAAAGGTTTGTTTGCTGTGTTTCAAACTTTGATATTTGTTCTGTTAAATATAGAAAAATGATTTCATACTTTGAAAATTCCAAAATACATTATACTATTTCTGGAAAAGGCCCTTCCTTAGTATTATTGCATGGTTTTTTGTTAAGTCCTTCTATATGGACGAAAATCATTTCAAAACTTTCAAAAAAAAACCAAGTAATCATCATTGATTTGCCTGGTCATGGCAAAAGCGAAACCATTGCCAATGTGCAAACTATGGAATTAATGGCAGCGGTTGTGAATTGGGTTTTAGAAGAAAACAATATTTCCAAAGCCAGTTTTATTGGGCATTCTATGGGTGGTTATATCAGTCTTGCATTTGCTGAAAAATATCCCGATAAAATTGAAACATTGGTTTTGTTAAATTCATCTACGGAAGCAGATTCTAAAGAACGACAGGTAAATAGAGATCGGGCTATAAAGGTTATTCAAAATAATTCTGAAATATTTATCAGAATGGGAATTGCCAATTTGTTTACTGAAGAACGGCAAGAAAAATTTAAACATCTTATCGATAAGTTTTCAAAAGAAGCATTTCAATTTCCTGTTGAAGGAATTATTGCTTCCATTAAAGGAATGAAAATTAGAAAAGACCGAACTTCGGTTTTAAAAAACTTCAAGGGTAAAAAATATATGATATCGGGAATTGAAGATCCACTTATTCCAATTTCTAACTCCATAAAAATTGCTTCAGAAACAAACACAAAACTCTTTAAAGTGAATTCTGGACACATGAGTATAAATGAAAATTCCGATGAAATTGTTAAAATAATGCATTTCATCGATTTTATATAACTTTTAGTCTGATTTAATATTTTTATTTGTATGTTTATTCCTACTTTAAAATATTAATCATTATGAAGTCTATTTCCCCAAACCAACGCTTCAGCCTCACCAGTATTTTATGTTCTACTTTTGGACATCGCTATGAAATTTCAAAAAAAATAACAAACCATATTAATGAATATAAATGTAAGAACTGTGGTCACGAAGTAACCAATTCGGTCTCGGGAAAATTGGAAATATTAACTTTTAAAACTAAAAAAATAAACGCCAGCCTGTCGGAATTTTTCAAAAAAAAATACAATAAACCTC
>JALWUJ010000065.1 GCA_027080135.1 Flavobacteriaceae bacterium
AAGCTTTTAACCCCATTGTTTTTAAAGTAGATTGAGAATCGAAATTATATAACCAACCCCTACCTAAATGAATCTATACTCGTTAAGATACCATATTTATCAACATCAAGCCTCTTAACCTAAACTCGATTAATCCTAAAGCTTTCTTATTTGTCAGAAAGTTTGAAAATTGTGAGATTTAATCACAAAAAATGAAGAGCTAACGAGTTTGCATAAGTTAAAGCTCGCGGTTTAGAAGCTTTTATAGAAAACCAACTTTGTAAAATACTGATTGACGGTCTAGTATTAATAGCGTTTAGGTTGTGAAATTTGCTTTTATCTTTGATAAACTCCAGAGGAGTGACACTTTTGTAACAAATCGTTAAACCAAATTAATTAAGCTCCAGAGGAGCGACACTTTAAACCAATAAAATAGTTTTTTATACCAATTAACTTATTATATTTGTAATCTAAATGGAAATTCTTAGGGTAGAAAATATAGAAAAACAATATGCTTCTCACAAAGCATTAGATAATATATCTATTTCAACCAAACAAGGTGAAATTTTTGGACTATTAGGCCCAAATGGAGCAGGTAAAACAACCTTAATAAGAATAATTAATCAAATTACAGCTCCAGATTCAGGTAAAGTATTTCTTAATGGTAATGAAATTACTAGAGAAGATATTGCTAAAATTGGTTACCTACCTGAAGAACGTGGTCTTTATAAAAAAATGAAAGTAGGCGAGCAAGCGCTTTATTTCGCCAGACTTAAAGGTATGTCAAAATCTGAAGCTAAATCTAAATTAGATTTTTGGTTCAAAAAATTTGACATCACTTCATGGACAAATAAAAAAGTGGAAGAACTTTCTAAAGGAATGGCTCAAAAAATTCAATTTATTACCACAGTTCTTCATCAACCAAAACTCTTAATACTTGATGAACCCTTTTCTGGTTTCGACCCAATTAATACTGAAATCATTAAAAATGAAATCCTAAAGCTTAAAGAAAACGGAACTTCAATTATGTTATCAACTCATAATATGAGTTCAGTTGAAGAAATTTGTGATTCTATTGCTTTAATTAATAAATCTAAACTAGTATTAAGCGGAAGCCTGCAATCAGTTAAAGATAAATATAAATCTAACACTTACGCTATCCAATTTAAAGGTTTAATGATGGCATTCGCTAATGAACTTTGGACAAAATTTAATCTAGTAGATAAAAAACAAATAGATGATGACACAGCAATTGCCTATGTTCAACTAAAAAATAACAACACCTTAAACGATTTGCTAAAAACAGTAATGCCCGTTGTTCAAATTCAATCTGTAAATGAAGTCATTCCCTCAATGAATGATATTTTTATTCAAGCCATTAACCAACAGAAAGGAGTAACAGATGAGTAAATTAGGTTTAATCATTAGTAGAGAATACTCAACAAGAGTTAAAAAGAAATCATTGTTGGTTTTAACAATCTTAACACCTCTTGTAATTGTTGGTTTTTTGTTTGGCGCAATGTGGCTCAGCCTTAAAGAAGATAAAC
>JALWUJ010000066.1 GCA_027080135.1 Flavobacteriaceae bacterium
GTTCAGAAGATTATTGATATTTCAGAAAAGCTATTTTAACAAAAAGTTGATTAACTTTATCATTTCAATTTATTAGCATCAAAGAGAAACAAAAAAATAACTGGCGACGCAGACTTTATGAAATTATTTATGAAGCAGATACTCCTATGGGTAAACTTTTTGATGTAGTATTATTAATTCTTATCGTTTTCAGTATTGTTTTAGTAATGCTTGAAAGTGTTAAGGAAATTGATAAAGTTTACCACGGCATTTTATTATTTGGCGAATGGGTAATTACTATCTTTTTTACCATAGAATATATTGCTCGAATTATTACTGTAAAAAAGCCTTCAAAATATATTTTTAGCTTTTTTGGAATCATCGATTTTTTATCGACCATTCCGTTATATCTTTCCTTTTTTATTGTCGGTTCGCAAACGTTGCTAACAGTAAGAGCCTTACGGTTACTTAGAGTTTTCAGAATTTTAAAAATAACTCGTTATGTTGGCGAATCTAATAAATTAATGAAAGCCTTAAAAAGTAGTAGAGTAAAAATCACTATTTTCCTTTTTGCCGTAATTGTTATTGCCATTATTGCAGGTACTATTATGTATTTAATTGAAGGAGAGGAAAGTGGGTTTACAAACATTCCTGTAAGCGTGTATTGGAGTATCGTAACTCTTACTACTGTTGGTTACGGAGATATTCATCCCATAACTCCTTTAGGGCAATTTATCGCATCTGTACTAATGATTTTAGGTTATGGAATTATTGCCGTTCCTACAGGAATTGTCACTTCGGAATACACTCGAAATACCGACGTACAATTAAACACGCAAGTTTGTAATAATTGCCAAGAGGTTCAGCATAAAGACAATGCAAAATTTTGTTTTAACTGCGGAAATGAATTAAATCCAACTATTGAAAAGTAATAAAGTGCAAAAAAAGAAATACCTTATTTGTATTGTTGGACCAACTGCAATCGGAAAAACTGCCCTTTCTATAAAAATTGCCAATCATTTTTCTACAGAAATCATCTCGGCAGATTCTCGTCAGTTTTATAAAGAAATGAAAATTGGAACCGCAGTACCTTCTGCGGAAGAAATAGCAGCAGCACCTCATCATTTTATTCAAAACCGAAGTATTTTTGAAGATTATAGCGTTGGTGATTTTGAAAAAGATGCCATTCAACTTTTAGATAATTTATTTACAAAACATCAAGTAGTAGTAATGGTAGGTGGTTCTGGTTTGTATATAGATGCAGTTGTAAAAGGATTGGATTACTTTCCTGATGTTTCAGATAAAATTAAACAACAATTAATTAAAGAGTTTGAAGCTACAGGTTTAAAACCGCTTCAAAAGGAGTTAAAAGAAAAAGATCCTGAGTATTACAACAAAGTAGATTTGCAAAATCATCACCGAGTTATTAGAGCTTTAGGAGTTTGTAGAGCACAGGAACACCCTTATTCTTCATTTTTAAAATCTGAAAATACTTCTAGAAATTTTGAAACTATTTTTATAGGTATAACTGCCGAAAGAGAATTAATTTACAACCGTATTAACCAACGGGTAGATATGATGATAAACGAAGGTTTAATTGAAGAAGCTGAAAAACTAAAGAAATATAAAAATATCAACGCACTACAAACAGTGGGTTACAGAGAATTGTTCAGCTATTTTGATGGAGAATTTACAAAAGCACAAGCTATCGAGGAAATTAAAAAAAACACTCGAAGATTTGCCAAAAGACAAGGAACTTGGTTTCGAAAAAATGAGGCTATTACTTGGTTTGACTATCAGACCAAGGTTTCAGAAGTTATTAATTATTTAGAAAACATCCTTCCTATTTCTGAAAACTAAAAACAGGAAGGTGTTTACAATTATTAACACTTAATGTTCAACTTCACTTTTTACTACTAATCTGAATCCTTCACCGTGAATATTGATAATTTCAACATCATCGTCTTTGCTTAAATACTTACGTAATTTAGCAATATATACATCCATACTACGCGAAGTGAAATAATTATCGTCTCTCCAAATTTTTGTCAATGCCAATTCACGAGGCATTAAATCGTTTTTATGCAAAGCCAACAAACGAAGTAAATCGTTTTCTTTTGGTGACAGTTTTACAGGATTTTCTTTATTATAAGTTAGAAAACGCAATCTTGAATTTAGGAAAAATCCACCTATTTTAAATTCAAATTCTTTACTGTCTGCAACGGTGTCAGTAGCTTTTCTTTGGATGATTGCTTTAATTTTCATCAGCAATACCTCACTATCAAAAGGTTTATTTAAGTAATCGTCTGCTCCTACTTTATAACCTTTTAGTACATCTTCTTTTAATGCTTTTGCTGTTAAAAAGATAATAGGTACCTCTTTATTTTTTTCACGAATTTCTTTCGCTAATGTAAAACCATCTTTATAAGGCATCATCACATCTAAAATACAAAGATCAAAATCTCCTTTTTTAAATTTTTCAAATCCTTCCATTCCGTTTTTAGCATGAGTTACGTCGTAATCGTTCATTGCTAAATAATCTTTTAGTACGGTTCCAAAATTTGGATCATCTTCTACTAATAGAATTTTTTTGTTTTCAGTTTCCATATTGTTATGATATTAAGTGTAATTTTATGATAAAGGTACTCCCTTTCCCTTTTTCGCTTTCTACTGATATTTCGGCATTATGGTCGTCTAATATTCGTTTAACGTAAGAAAGTCCTAAACCGTGTCCTTTTACGTTGTGAATATTCCCCATTTGCTCTCTATAAAATTTTTCAAATATTTTCTTTTGTACTGCTTTACTCATACCTATTCCTTTATCTTGTACTTTAAGCACAAAATAATTTCCTTCATTTTCTGTGTAAACATCTATTTCTGGTGGTCCTTCGGTGTATTTTATTCCGTTGTCAATCACATTTACAATGACGTTTGTTAAATGAACTTCGCTACCATAAACCATTGCATTTTCAGCATTAAAATGTGTGTTGATATAACCTCCTTTATCTTCAACAATAAGACTTACGTGTGTAATTGCATCTTCGATGATATACTCTAAATTTACTTCGTCCTTTTCTAAATCTAATTCATTATTTTCTAATTTAGAAATTCGCAATACATTTTCTACTTGAGTGTGCATACGTCTATTTTCTTCTCGAATCATATTATGATAACGAGAAATAAACTCTTTGTTTTCGTTAACTTTGGGATTCTTCAAAGCATCTAAAGCAAGGTTGATGGTTGCAATAGGTGTTTTAAATTCGTGAGTCATATTATTAATAAAATCCGTTTTTATCTGAGAGATTTGTCGTTGTTTTTGTAATTGCCTTAACGCACTTACATAAGTAAAAATAATAATTCCCGTAAATATTAATGAAATTAATGCCATTCCGATTATTTTACCTAAAACAAAGTTATTTTTATCTGAAAAATTTACATATAATTGAAAACTAGTTTTAATGTCATCATTTACAAATAAAGGAACTCCATAAGTTGAATTGGGATTTAATGTAAAATTTTTAGAATGAATTTTAGTTGCTAAATCGTTGCTATACACTGCATATTCAAAATTAGGACTTAGTCCTCTTTCTTTTAGTTGGGTACTTATTAATTCTTCAATCTTTTTACCTGTTACTCTTTTATGAACAGGAGTTTTTGCCAAAATATTTTTGTAGGCATTTTCAAACTGATTTCGTTCATAATCTTTTAAACGTTTGAATGTTTCTGTTTTAGTTTCAACATCTTTACCTCCATCGATACCTGAAGTGATTTTGGTAGTAATTTTTCGACTAGTAATTTTTTTAAACTGAATGCTATCCATATCCAAGTCTAATGCACTTGTAGAAAGTTTATAATTTTCTTCTAAAATTCCATCTGAAAAAATGTAGGTTTCGTCATTTCTTTCGTTAGTTATAGCATAAATTAGCTCATTAAAACTTGCTTGATCTGGAACTTGAATGGTATCTATAACACTATTAAAAACATTGTAATATTTTTCAATTTCTTCTAATTGTATTTCTTTAGAAACAGAAATTAACAACTGTCGAACATTTAGAGTAAACTGTTCTTCTCTGTTTTCGTAGGAATTTTTAATCCAATAACCTTGGACAAAAATAATGCCTAATAAGGATAAACTCATTAATGCAATTAGGAATGAAAACAGTTTTTTATTCATTCTTCAAAAATAGAATTTTAACATTTAGAGGCTTGCCTATTTAACCAAATGTTAACAAAATTAATTATTCTTATTTATTTAGCATTTTTAACAAATTTAAATGAAGTTCTTTTACTTTTTTTTGCGTTTCTTCTAAATTTGTATTTTCAATGGTAATATCTGCAAGTAAGGCTTTTTGTTGGTCTGTCCATTGGTTATTTATTCTGCTAATAATATCTTTTTTAGAGCTTTTATCTCTCCTAATTACACGGTTAATTCTTTCATTTAAAGGTGCGATAACCAATATCGTATAATCGCAATTTTTGTATGAACCATTTTCAAATAAAATAGCTGCTTCTTTTATGCAATAGATAGCCTTCTGCTTAGATTTCCATTCTAAAAAGTGTTTAGTTACTTCAGGATGAATAATTTGGTTTACTTTTTCTAATAGATTCTTATCGTTGAAAATAAGTTGGGCAACATAAACTTTATTTATTTTATTTTTACAATATGCTTCTTTTCCAAGTAGTGTAATTAATTTTTTTTTTATAGTTGCTGAAGTATTGGTGAGTTTTTTCGCTTCTGCATCTGCAATATAAACTGGCACACCCAATTTTTTAAACATTGAAGCTACTGTGGTTTTTCCACTACCTATCCCTCCTGTTAACCCTACTACCTTCATTTAAAAATTAAATAATTTATTTTATTTTCTGAAATCTCTATAGATTTTATATTTTCTGGACTTTTAAGTATAACAGGAAGTAAATAACCTTCCTCTTTGTTTCTTTTTGAATAATCACAAATAACCATAAAATCATTTTCGGAATATTTATTAAAATCTTCCATAACTACTTCAAAATTAATAGTAACAGTTTCAGGAATTAATTTTAATGTAATTTCTTCAGGAACATTTTTTACTACTACTGGTATTTTTATAGATTCTTGAGTAAATTCCTTTATTTGAGCAAATAAGGTAACTTTATTTTTTTCTATTGAAGTTTCGGGAGGGACTATTAATTTTACCTCTTCGTTAATATTAGAATCAATATTATTTAAAATTACTTTTTCAGTAAGTATTTTAGAAATAGTATCTATTAAAGATGATGGACCTATAACTTGAACAGAATCTGGAGTCAATTTTAAATTTTCGATAGGACTAAAGCCATTTTTATAGGATATATTTTCAACTAACAAAACAGGAATTTTCTTTTTTGCTAGTTGGTCAAATTTTACTGAAATGGCTTCCATTGAAATGTTCTGTACCAAACTCTTATTTTTTAATTGCGATGATATTATTTTTTTCAATTCATTTTTTGAAATTATGATGCTTTCTTTTTCACTTTTATAGTAATTTTTAATATCAATTTGTATAACGGGTGGATTTATTTTATTGTACAAAAAATCGAAACCACTAGCTGTTAAATCAAAAATAATTTGTTTCGGATTTTTATCTGAAATAACAAGATCATTTGGAACATTAGTGTAAACAATAGAAGCTTCAACTGTTGCAGTAAATTCGTTAGAAAATTTAGATAAAAACCAAATAAATGTGGAAACAAAAAGGAATATAAAAAACATTTTAAGTTTTCCTTTTTTAACTTCTTTTGCTTGCGAATTGGTCATTAACTTACAGATTAATTTTAGCTAAATTTAGTCAAAAAATAAATTAGAAAACTGTTTTTCGGGAACTCTTTTTAACAAATGAATAAAATAATACGATTTTAAAAATGCCAAACCATAACCAAAAAATTGTATAAACACGGCATAAACTGATAAAAATCCAATTTTTAAACTTTTATTTTTAAAAGCTGAATCAAAAAATATAATTCCTATATAAATCAATAAAGGGGTAAGAGTAATTAGATCATAAATTAGTGCTCCAATTACTGAAACAAAATTAAAAACAACAAAAAAAGAGGGAAACCAAAAGGTGAGTTTTGATGCATTAGGATGCCATTTGTTTAAAATAGGTCGTACTAAGCCAAATTTTTTAACTTGAATATAATATTTTTCCCATGAAATTCTTCGTTTATGATATACAAAAGCATTTGGAATAAAAACAGTTTTAAATCCTGCTTTTATGATTCGCTGTGATAAATCTGGGTCTTCTCCAGGATGGATTTTAGCAAAACCTTTTGTTTTCAAAAAAACTTCTTTTGAAATTCCCATATTAAAACTTCTGGGTTCAAATTTAGTAACACTTTTTTTACTTCCTCTTATTCCTCCTGTAGTTAAAAAGGAAGTCATTGTATAATTAATGGCTTTTTGTATAGGTAAAAAGTCTATATCTGCTGCATCAGCTCCACCAAAACAATCTGTATAATTATTTTGAAGGAAATTATTTATTGTTTTTAAGTAATGTCTTGGGATAATACAATCGGAATCTAATATTATAAAATAGTTCCCTTTTGCCTTTTTCATTCCAAAATTTCGAGAATCCCCTGGACCCGTATTTTCTTTTTTATAATATGAAATATGGAGTTTAGTTCTAAATCTAGATATAATTTCTTCAGAAGTTTCTGAAGATCCATCTTCTATAATTACTATTTCAAAGTTTTCATTAAAATCAAGTTTTAAAAAACTTTCAAGTAATTCTTTAATCTCTTGGGGGCGATTATAAACTGGAATAATAAAGGAATAGTAAAAGGCCTTTTGCATACTACAAAGATATACAAAAAAAAACCACCCCAATTAAATGAGGTGGCTTAGAAAATTTATTTGTTAAGAACTAGTTTTTAATTACTTTGTAAGAAGCAGTAGTTCCGTTAACAGTAGCTTTCATAATGTAAGTTCCAGTTGAAAGACCAGATACATTAATTTGAGAGCTTGTAGCATTAATATTTTGATCAACTACTTTTTGACCTAAGATATTGTAGATAGCAACATTTTCAATATTATCTTGAGCAGATAAGTTGATTACGTTATTAGCAGGGTTTGGATAATAACTAAATCCTTCGATTACGTTATCAGCAACACCTAAAACAGCATCGTGGTCTAAACAGAAGTTATCTACAGCTGCATACCAACCCCATTCTCCTCCGTTGTCATCGTATGTCCAACGAACTTGGAAATCTGCATTTGCGTAGGCAGTAACATCAATAGTTTCAGTTTGAATATCAGCAGGTAAATCTGCATCATACATTGCAACCTGTTGCCAAGCAGCACCGTCCCATACTTCTACATATAGGAATTGAGTACCAGCAACTTGGAATCCTACATCATAAGTTAATGTAATAAAGGTAGCATTACCTGTATAATACACATCAGACATTAATGTTACATTACTAGCATCAGCACCATTACCACAAGCATCATCATCAAATACCATTGCTAAAGAAGGTAGTGTTGGACCACCTGTCGGAATTTGATCAGAGTTTATCCAATCACAGGTACCTGTATTTACTACAGTTGACCATCCTGCTGGTAAACCAGCTTCAAAATCTTCCATAACAACACAAGTTGGAGCAACAGGAGCAGTAGAACAAAGCTCTAATGAGAATTGGTTTACAAAACCAGTATCACCACCAGCGTTATCACAAACTACTAAATTCCAATCACCGTTAATTTCAACACCAGCAAAAGCCGCGTTCATATCGCCACCTTGTGCCGCATAAGGTCCTACACCAAAAGGAGCAGTAGCTACAGTAATATCTGCACCACCATCCATAAACATAGTACCGTTATAGGCATCATCTGTATTTCCAGATAATCCATCTGCTAATATAATTTCTTCACCTGTTGGAGCTCTTAACGAAATAGTTAAATCTCCAGACCAAGTATGAGCAATATCGATAGTTACACCAACAACCTCAGCATCTGTACCAATAATACCACTTTCATCAACAACAGAAGTTGGAATTAAGTTAGGAGCCGCAGCACAATCAGCAGTACTTGTATCAGGACCATCAATTTCAAAAGGTACTGCAGTAGAATCATAAGTTACGTTGGTATCACAAGTAGTTCCCCCACCAGAAGAACAACCTCCAAATGCTAACATACCTAACACTTCAACATCAGTTCCAGATAAATCTTCTAATTCAACACTAACAATAGTTTCATTTGCTATATAACCAAAGAAAACAGGTCCTGTAGAAGTAACATCTACTACTTGAGTATCAATTAAACCTCCCATACCATAAATTCTAATATCCATATTAGAACCATTTAATAAAGAATATAAGTCAAATCCAAAAGCGTTAACATCATTATTAGGGAAATTAATAATAGTAACATCTGTAAAAGTATTGGTTCCAACAATTGGAATAGTATTTCCAAAACCGTCAGAAGGATCTATATAAATAGTTCCATTACCTGGAGTATTTGTTGTAATTTCAAAACCTGGTAATAATTCACCTGCGGGGAAACAAGTATCACCCGCATCACTTAAAACATCGTCACATGATGTAAGTGAAGAAGGTCCACCGGTAAAATCTTCTAAAGGCAATGCTCCTGCTTCTGCATCAAAAGATGCTCTGTCTGTATAAACTCCTGCAGTACATCCACTTCCACCGCCACCTATTGGTGTACAATCTGCTGTGAATACATAAACTCCATCTCTTGCAGCATCTGGAATACTCCAAGTAGCTCCACCGTCATCACTAAATGCTAATGGATTTCCTATAGCGCTAGCTGCTGAGTCTTCCCAAAAAGCAGATCCTCCATCACTTGTAGTAACTTGTACAGCTACCCAGTATGTCATATCCATAGCTGCATCACCAGCTAAAGCCACTGGAGTGATATCAAAAACTACTTCACTAATATCAAATCCAAAATTAGAACCCACTACTGTATTTGAAGTAGGTACTACATTCTCAGTAGCAATAACATTTACTCCTGGTACCCCTGCATTATCATCATAAATTGTAATATCGGCAGATACAACAGTAGCTCCACCAGCAGTCATAAACTCAAAAGTAGTAACTTGACTAAGCATCATATCACTACCCATAGGTACTATAATGTCATTAGCAACAGTCCAACCGTTACCTGCATTATTTCCTCTACCATTTTCAAATGCATTACTTGGGTTAGAGGCTGAACAGTCAGCTTGTGTACTACGATTTGACTCAGTAACAATTTTATCAGCGTTTACAACAAGAGGGTTGTTTACGCCAAAATTACTTGCAGTTGTTGTTACATCAGCTGCTTTAACATGTGATGTTTCAATCACATTTTGTTGACGTGCTTGGGGGTTTTGTTCCGCCCAATCACTAAAGCTTGTTGTTTGACTAAAACCAATAGCACAAACAAACAAAGCCATCATAAAAGTAAATTTTTTCATAATTAAATTATTTATTTATAGTTAATAAAACGTAAAAGTATCAAAAAAAAATGAGTTTCAAAACTTTTTGCATAAAGAAAACACATGTATATAAAAATATTACCGTAAAGAATAAAAAAAGTCTGTGTTTAAAAACACAGACTTTTATAAAAACACATTATTTTTTTATATATTATTTCATAAAAGATTCCATTACCTCATTACTAACCCCCATATTAGAAAACCCACCATCGTTATATAAATTTTGAAGTGTTACTCGTTTGGTTAAATCACTAAACATGGCAACAGTATAATTGGCACAATCTATAGCTGTAGCATTTCCTAAAGGAGACATTTTTTCTGCGTATGCAATAAAGCCATCAAATCCCTTCACTCCTTGTCCAGCAGTGGTAGGTGTTGGTGATTGCGAAATGGTATTTACCCTAACTTTTTTATCTCTTCCAAAGAAATAACCAAAACTTCGAGCTATTGACTCTAAATAAGCTTTGTTGTCTGCCATATCGTTATAATCTGGAAAAACTCTTTGTGAAGCCATATAGGTTAAGGCAACTATACTTCCCCATTCGTTCATCGCATCTTTTTGATATAACACCTGCATCACTTTATGAAAAGATACTGCAGACACGTCCCAACCTTTATGCGTAAAACTATAATTTTGATGGGTATATGCATTTCCTTTTCTTAC
The DNA here is from genome assembly GCA_027080135.1 of Flavobacteriaceae bacterium. Lineage (GTDB taxonomy): Bacteria > Bacteroidota > Bacteroidia > Flavobacteriales > Flavobacteriaceae > Marifrigoribacter. Next base: position 10,099 of record JALWUJ010000066.1, read on the forward strand.
ATTTACAGACATTCCAATAGAGTGAAGTACAAAATCAATTTTTCCTCCTAAAATTTCAATAGATTTTTCAACTAAGTTTTCTAAATCTTCTATAGATGTAGCATCTGCAGGAATAATTTCGGAATTGGTTGATTCTGCTAGCTCGTTAATTTGCCCCATTCGCATGGCTATAGGTGCATTAGTTAAAACAAACTTTCCTCCTTCTTTGTGAACTTGTTCTGCCGTTTTCCATGCTATAGAATGCTCATCAAGAGCTCCAAAAATAATTCCTCGTTTTCCTTTTAATAAATTATATGACATAGTTAGATGTTTTTTATCAGTGGGTAAATATACGTTTAATTCAGTAATTCTTTTGCTTGATTTATTGCCGAAGTAGATTTGTTTTTTCCACCTATTATTTCTGCGATTTCAATAACTCGTTCTTCTTGGGTAAGTTTTTTTATTTGCGTTACTGTTACTTCATTTACATCTTTTTTGTAAATTTTGATGTGCTGATTTCCTACTGCAGCAACTTGTGGCAAATGTGTAATGCTTATCATTTGCATTGTTAAACTCATTTCTTTTAAAATAGAAGCCATTTTATAAGCTACCTCTCCCGAAATTCCAGCATCTATTTCATCAAATATAGCAGTAGGTAATTGCTTATATTGTGCAATTACTGCCTTTATAGAAAGCATTATCCTACTTAACTCACCGCCCGAGGCAACTTTTTTTAAAGCCCCAAAGTTAAGCCCTTTATTTGCCGTAAATAAGAGTTGTATATTATCTGTGCCATTTTTTCTGAAAGTTGGTACTGGGTATAATTCAAATTTAAAATCAGCATTAGGCATTCCTAATTCTGTAAGTAATTCTTTTAATTTATTTGTTAAGGTTGGTACAACGCTTATTCTTTTATTGTGAAGTTGCTTGGATAAATCCAACAGTGTTTTCTTTAATTGCTCTTGAAGTTTTTCCAACCTAGAAATTTCTTCATCTAAATGAAAAGTTGTCTCTAATTTTGAAGCCAATTCTTCTTTAAATTTCAACAATTCTGAAACTGAAGAAAGATTGTGTTTTTGTTGTAACTTGTATAAATTCTGAAGTTTTTCATTTATTTCTACAAGTAACAATGGGTTAGCTTCAAGATTATCTGTTGCTTTTATAATTTCTTCTGTTATGTCTTCCAATTCAATAATTGAACTATTTATACGATTCCATATATCTTCAAAATCTGATGAAAGGTTTTGTAGTTTATTCAACTGCAATCTAACTTCTTTTAAAGTAGTAAGAGCTCCTATTTGTTCATCGTCTAATAGACCAACTACCTGCGATAATGTTTCCTGAATTACTTCGCTATTGTTAAGTTTACGATAAGTTTCTTCAAGAATTTCTTGATCTAAAGTTTCTAATTTTGTCTCTTCTAGTTCCTGTAGTAAAAACGTATTATAATCTAATTCTTTTGAAGCAGATTCTTTTTTATAATACAAATGAGTAATAGATTCTGAGACATCTTGATATTCACTCAATAATTCTGAATATTTTGAAAGCAACATAGAATTACCTGCTAATATATCCAACACTTCTAATTGATAGGTTTCTGAAAACATATTTAGAGATTCGTGCTGGCTATGAATATCTATTAGGTAAGGTGATAAATCTTGAAGTTTCGATAGGACTACTGGAGTATCGTTAACAAAAGCTCTTGATTTTCCTGAAGGTAACAACTCTCGTCTTATAATTGTGTGTGTATCAAAGTCTAATTCAAGTTTTCGGAAGATTTGTTCAAAAGTTATATCTTCTAAATTAAATTCAGCCTCAACAATACATTTTTTTAAAGGTTCTCTAACACTATTTAAATCAGCTCTTTTACCAAGAACCAAAGCGAGTGCACCTAATAAAATAGATTTTCCAGCTCCAGTTTCACCAGTAATAGTGGTTAAACCTGAAGAAAATTCTATCTGAATATCATCAATTAATGCAAAATTTTTTATGGAAAGTTTGGTAATCAATAAATAATTATTAGAGTATTCTTATAATAAGTTACGGTTATAAAAATACATTAATTTCTTATTTCTGCCCAATTACTTCTTTTGGTAGGTGCCATACGATTTAAGTTATTAACCAAAGTTGTAATATCTACACCTGGACCATCCGAAAATATACTCTGAATTTCATCTGCTTTCGCATCGAAAAAAGTTCTTAATAAAAATGAATTAGGACGTCTATCGTTGATAGTTTTTAAAATAGCAATAGCATCTGCAATTTTAATTTTAGCATCTCTTTGCGATTGTGTCATGGTATCCAATCCCAACCTATGATAATTATACATTGCGGTATGAAACTCCTTATATACTTGTGAAACTAAAGCATCATTAAATCTAAATCTTGATTGATTTCCGTCTGTAGATTTCCACCCTCTAGATCCACTTGAAGCTGCAGTATTCACAATTTGCTTGGCAATATCAAAATAAGGCTCACCTCCATTTAATTCAAAAGTATCTGCATCTAAACCAATAATTGTGTAAACATGAAAAGCAATAACCGAAATTAAATTAGAATCGAAATTATTTATATTAAATACCAATGGTTGAAATTCAACATAACTAAAATCGAACTGTTTATCGTTATAATTATAAACAGGACTGGTATATGATGAATTATAAATAGGTCTCGACGCTTGTATTTGAATGGTTGCCTTAAATAAGTTAGAATCAAATTCCGAAATAATAATAGACATATTGCAGTCTATTCGTTCTTGATTTTTATAGTTTTTACTTGTCCAAACTGTATTGTTTACAAATTCGGTTAATTGGGTTTCTAGGGTTCTAAAAACTTGTAAATTGGGTTGACCTGTTTGATCTGCATTAATTGTAATGGTACAATTAAGTTCTTGTGCATTCAAAAAAATGGATGCAAATAAAAATGAAACTAAAACTAATTTTTTAAACATGTAACTGTTTTATAAGGTGTTGTATAATATCTTTTGCTACTTCTTTTTTCGATTTAACTTCAAAAGGTATAACTTTATTGTCTTTGGTTATTAATGTAACTTTATTAGTATCTGTTTTAAAGCCTGCTCCTTTATCATTTAGCGAATTTAATACAATTAAATCTAAATTCTTTTTTTTCAGTTTTGTTTTTGCATTTTCAATTTCATTTTCGGTTTCTAATGCAAATCCAACCAGTATTTTATCTTCCTTTATTTTTCCCAAAGAAGCTAAAATATCTTTTGTTTTTTTAAGTTGAAGGGTTAAAGTATCAGCTTTCTTTTTTATTTTTTGCGAAGCTACTTTCGAAGGAGTAAAATCTGCTACTGCAGCAGCTAATATAGCTACATTACATTTTTCAAACAACTGATGTACAGAGACGTACATGTCTTTAGCTGAAGTAACACTTACCACATTAATTAACGAGTTAGAAACAGATAAATTTACAGGTCCAGAAACCAAATTTACTCTTGCTCCTAAACTTGCAGCAGTTTCGGCAATAGCAAATCCCATTTTTCCACTAGAATGGTTTCCTATAAACCGAACTGGGTCTATGGCTTCAAAAGTTGGGCCTGCAGTTATTAGAATTTCAATTCCTTTTAAAGGAAGTTTATTTAAAATATCTGCTTCAACAAAGCTTATAATTTCTTCGGGTTCTGCCATTCTTCCCTGGCCTACTAATCCGCTTGCTAGTTCTCCTGTACTAGCAGGGATTTGAACATTTCCGAAGCTATTTAATTTATTAAAAGATTCTGAAGTTGAAGGATGCTTGTACATATCCAAATCCATAGCTGGAGCATAATAAACTGGGCATTTTGCCGAAAGATAAACCGCCAGTAAGAGATTGTCGCAAGTACCATTTGCCATCTTAGACATAGTATTTGCGGTAGCTGGTGCTATTATAAACAAATCTGCCCAAAGGGCTAACTCTACATGGTTATTCCATTGGGCATTATCATCTTCCTCATTTGTGAAAGAAGAATATACTTCGTTTCTAGAAAGTGTAGAAAGAGTTAAAGGAGTAACAAATTCTTTAGAAGTAGGTGTCATTACTACTTTTACATTAGCTCCCTTTTTAACAAGTAATCTTACTAAAAAAGCAGATTTATAAGCGGCAATACCGGCGGTAACGCCCAGCAATATATTTTTACCACTTAAAACAGACATTATTTTAGTTTTCTAATTCTTCGTCTTTTGTATTTCTGTAATAAATTTTGTCTTCTAACCATTCCTGAACGGCAATGGCATGAGGTTTTGGTAATCTCTCGTAGAATTTTGAAACTTCAATTTGCTCTTTGTTTTCAAAAATTTCTTCTAAACTATCGTTGTAGGTAGCAAATTCGTCTAGTTTCTCTAATAATTCTTTTTTAATGTCTGCATTAATCTGAACAGCTCTCTTTGAAATTATCGATATGGCTTCATAAATATTGTTAGTGGGAGCATCTACCAAATTTTTATCAATGGTTGTAGTATTTGTGGGTGCTTCGCTATTTTTTAAATCTCTCATAATGTTTATTTAACTTGAAGTTTCTGTATTTCCTAATCTTAAATCTATATCTTTTAAAATATTATTTGCTTCTTCTAAAAGTTCACTATCGCTAAAATATTTAATAAAATCTGCGTAGTACTCTTTTGCTGATAGTAATCTGTCATTTACTTTTTGAGGCACACTGTGTATGGCTAATTCGTATTCTGCTTTAAAACGACCGAAAAAGGCATCTTCTCTATATTCGGAGCCAGGATGGTCACTAATAAAGTTTTCAAAAGCTGCAATAGCATTTTTATAACTATTTAACGCTTCTCCTGTTTTAAGGTATTGCTTTGCAACTTCTATATCTTTTTTCTCTAATTTGTGGGTAAGTTCTTTTACTTTTTTATTGGCTTCTTTTCGATATTCCGAATTTGGATATGTATCAATAAATCCTTGTAATTTTTCTAATCCCGTATAGGTATCCTTTTGGTCTAAGGAATAAACAGGAGAAAGTTCGTAATAACTTACCGCCGATCGGTATGCTGCAATTTCTACACTATCACTTTTGGGGTAAGAAACGGTAAAACGTTCAAATTGGTAACCTGCTAAATAATAATCTTCTAAATTAAAATATGTATTTGCATACATAAACATTAATTTTTCGGCTTGAGGTTTTCCTCTGTAAACAGGAACTATTTGTTCCATGAGTTTTAAAGATTTTTTATATTTTCCTTGATAATAAAGAGATTCTGCCATGTTGTATTTTAAACCAGCATCAGGGTTTTTTAACATCTTCTGGTATTCGCTACAAGAAGAAAAAACAAGAACAGAAAATAATAGGATAAATGTTGTCTTCATAAAATTATAAAACATCGTGCAAAAGTAATCAAATTAACGGGATAACAAAAACTTATTTAAGGGCTAAAATAGAGCTAGTTTCCCTAGCAATTCTATACTTTTTGAAATATTTAACTTGAAATATAAATTGTGATTTAGTATTTAGCAATAAATGTGTTAATTTTTGAACGCAATTCATCACTAATTCCCACTAAAGGAAGCCGAACGGTATCGCCACAAATTCCTAATATTTTAAAAACTGCTTTTATTCCTGCTGGATTACCTTCTTCAAAAATATAATCGATTGCGGGTGCTAACTTATAATGAATTTGATAGGCTTCATCTACATTTCTATCTAATCCCAATCGCACCATTTTTGAAAACTCCTTCGGAAATCCTTCTCCAATTACTGAAATTACTCCTGCTCCACCAGCCAATATCATTGGAAGTGTAATCATATCGTCTCCAGAAATCACCAAGAAATCTTTTGGGCATCCATCAATTAACTTCATAGCTTGTACCATATCTCCTGCCGCTTCTTTAATAGCTACAATATTATCAAAATCATTTGCCAATCTAATTACGGTTTCAGGAGCTATATTTGAAGCCGTTCTCCCCGGAACATTATAAACAATTATTGGGGTTTCTGAAGCTTCAGAAATAGCTTTAAAATGTTGGTAGATCCCTTCTTGTGTAGGCTTGTTATAATATGGAGAAACCGACAATATTGCTGTAAAACCAGACAAGTCTGTATGTTTTATTTCTTCTACAACCGCGGCTGTGTTGTTTCCTCCTATTCCTAAAACCAAAGGCAATCGTCCAGCGTTGGTTTCAATAATTGTTTGAATAACCAACTGTTTTTCATCTTTTGAAAGCGTGGCACTTTCTGCGGTTGTTCCTAAAACAACTAAATAATCAATTCCATTTTCAATATTGAAATTCACTACATTTATTAATCCCTCGACATCTACCGAAAAATCTTCTTTAAAAGGGGTAATTAATGCTACTCCTGTTCCTATTAGTTCTTTCATAACCATTCCTGCATTTCGACCCTGCTCAATATAAACTACTGAGGGGATCTCTTTTTTAATTAATCTATATGTTAAACTACTTTTATTTTATCTTATTTAAAACACGTAAATATTTTATTAATTCACGTTTAAAATCGTTTATGTTTAAAGGGTTTACCGAAAGAATTAAATCAAAAAATCGAGAATCCACTTCTTTAAAACCTACTTTAAAATTCGCTTTGCTTTGAGCAACCATCAAATCTAAAAAATCATTTTCCGAATTATAAAATCCTACCAATACATCAAACTGTTTTTCAAGAAACTCTATTGCATTCTGGTTCCGAATAACACCTTTCCAAGAAAAATCTTTATTATTTATTTGATTTTGCCTCAATGATGGTAGTTTCTTTTTAACCATCATAAAGGTAAAAACCTTAACATCTTTACTTTGCAATCCCATTTCTTTTGAAACGTCAAAAAGTTTTTCAAAATCCTGAAAAAAATCTTCATCTATTAGAAAACCTATAGTTGAAACCTTATCGTTTAACTTTGAAGTGTCTCTAGCTTTCAATAAAGCTGAAACCCTTTTCTGTATTTGTTTCTTCTGAAAAATTTTTAACATAATCTCTTAAACGAATTGCAAAAATACAAGTTTAGCTATTTAATTTCCTTACATTAAGAAATCATTAATAAAAAATCATCTTCCGAAATAATGGGAACTCCCAATCCTTCAGCCTTGGCTCTTTTACTGGGTCCCATTTTATCTCCAGCCACCACATAACTGGTCTTTTTTGAAATGGAACTCGATACTTTTCCGCCGTTTTTTTCGATAAGTTGTTTTAATTCGTTTCGGGAAACTTTATGGAAGACTCCTGAAACCACAAATGTTTCACCTTCTAATTTATTGGTTTGTCCAGCTAATTCTTCTTCAGATATTTCTAACTTAATTCCAAACGATTTTAACCTTTGAATGGTATTTCTATTTTCTTCGGAAGAAAAGAACTCAATCACACTCTTTGCAATCACATCGCCAATTTCATCTACGTTTATTAATTGCTCTTCGGAAGCATTTGCCAAAGCATCAATATTTTTATAATGTTTCGCCAATTTTCTTGCTACGGTTTCGCCTACATATCTAATTCCTAAAGCAAACAAAACTCTATCAAAAGGAATGATTTTTGAAGCTTCCACTCCTGCTATTAAATTCTCTGCACTCTTTTCTGCCATTCGTTCTAGAGGAAGAATTTGCTCAACTGTTAATTCATATAAATCGGAATAATTTTTAATTAAATTATTTTCAACCAAAAGAGCAACGGTTTCCGAGCCCAAACCATCAATATCCATCGCCTTCCTAGAAATAAAATGTTGTATCCTACCAATTATCTGCGGCGGACAACCATCTGCATTCGGACAAAAATGTTTGGCATCTCCTTCTTGACGAACAAGTTCTGTTTGGCATTCGGGGCAATGAGTGATGTATTTTGTTGGAGTTGAATTTATAGGCCTTTTATCCAAATCTACCCCAACAATTTTAGGAATAATCTCTCCGCCTTTTTCAACAAAAACCGTATCTCCTACACGAATATCTAATTTTTCAATTTGGTCGGCATTGTGTAGCGAGGCTCTTTTAACAATGGTTCCTGCCAACTCCACAGGTTCTAAATTTGCCACAGGTGTAATAGCTCCTGTTCTTCCTACTTGGTAGGTGATTTCATTTAACACCGTTGCTTCTTGTTCGGCTTTAAATTTATATGCGATTGCCCAACGTGGTGCTTTTGCAGTATAGCCCAATTCTTCTTGCTGATACAAACTATTTACCTTTACCACCACACCATCAGTTTCATAGGGCAATTCGTGACGATGTTCATCCCAATATTCTATAAACTCAAATACTTCTGAAATGTTTTTTGCTAATTTGGCAATCTCAGGAACTTTAAAGCCCCAATTTCTTGCTTTTTCAAGGCTTTCAAATTGAGTTTCAATAGGAAGTTTTTCTCCAACAATATGATATAACAAACAATCCAAAGGACGTTTTGCAACTTCACTAGAATCTTGCAATTTTAAACTTCCAGAAGCGGTATTTCTTGGGTTTCGGTAAGGCTCCTCTCCTGCTTCCATTCGTTCTTCGTTCATTTTATTGAAGCCTTCAAAAGGAAGTACAATTTCTCCTCGAATATCAAACCGTGGAGGATAATCTCCTTTTAACTTTAAAGGAATGGAATTGATGGTTTTAATATTAGTGGTCACTTCGTCTCCTTGATAACCATCACCTCTGGTTACTGCTCTTAACAGGTTACCATTTTCGTAAGTTAGACTTATAGAAGCACCGTCGTATTTAAGTTCGCAAGTATATTCTACATCACCATCGACTAGTTTTTTAATACGTGTTTCCCAATCTTCCAAATCTTCTTTTGAATAGGAATTTGCCAAAGAATACATTCTAAAATCGTGCTTTACGGTATTAAAATTTTTGGTAATCTCTCCTCCTACTCTTAAGGTAGGTGAATTTGTATCGTAAAACTCGGGATATGCATCTTCTAGCTGTTGAAGTTGTTTTAGTTTTATATCAAATTCATAATCCGAAATAGTGGCATTATCCAATACATAATAATTGTAATTATGTTTCCGAAGTTCTTCTCTTAAAAGATTGATTTGTTGTTCTACGTTCATAAAACAAATATAAAAAGTAAACCTCACCTGTTTTAAAAACAAGTGAGGTTTGTATTCATTATTTATAAACAGTTGCTATAAATCGTCTGTAAAATGTTTTTTTCTTTTAGGTTTTGAAAACTTTTCTTTGTTATACTCCTTAGATTTTCCTTTTGGAACAGACAAAGATTTCCAGTTTTCACCATTTATAACTTTACCAAGAAAAACTATTTGACCTACATGATATGAGTAATGAGCTAATTGTCTGTTAATAGCTTCAATTACGGTATGTCCCATATTTCTGATGTAGATTTCTTTTTCTAAATCATTATCAGTTAAAGATTGGATAGCTTCAAATAAACAATTCCAACCTTTATTCCATTGTTTTATTAATTCATCTTTTGAATGAATATTATTTTCAAATTCAGCATCTCTATTTCGCCATTCTTTTTCTCCATCTGAAGTTAAAAAATTGGTCCAACGTGAAAGCATATTTCCACTTAAATGTTTTGAAATGGCAGCTATACTATTACTTTCTGAATTAATTTGCCAAAACAATTTCTCTTCTGTAACTTGATTAAAGGTTTTTTCTCCAAGCATTTTATAGTATTCAAATTGTTTTTTTATACTATTTAAATAGCTTTTCATTTTGGTAAAATGTATTAATTGTTATTAAAAAAGATTAATCATCAATAAACACTTTTCTAACCAATGCAGCAGCGACAGCTCCAGCAATAGGTGCCACGATAAACAACCAAAGTTGACTTAATGCCATACCACCAGCAAATAAAGCAGGTCCTAAACTACGTGCTGGATTTACTGAAGTTCCTGTAATTGGAATCACTACTAAATGTATTAACACCAAAGAAAGTCCAATTGCCAATCCTGCCATTTGAGGTGATGCTGCTTTTGCAGTAGTACCAAAAATAACCATTAAAAATAAAAAGGTGAAAACAAATTCTGCTATAAATGCAGCTTGCATATCATAAGCTCCGCCGTAACCTGGTCCCCATCCGTTAGATCCTAAAGCCCATTCACCCATTACAAATCCTGCCGATCCTGTGGCTAACAAATACAATACTCCTGCCGCTGCAACTGCTCCTACACACTGAAAAACAACATAACCAACAGTATCTTTCATAGACAATTTTCCTGCGGCTAACATCCCAATAGAAATAGCAGGATTAATATGACATCCTGAAATAGGTCCAATAGTATAAGCCATTACAACCACCGCCAAACCAAAGGCAAATGAAATTCCTAGTAATCCTAAACCTGCTGGTCCAGAAGGAGCAACACCTGCAATTACAGCTGCTCCACAGCCAAATAACACCAAAGCAAAAGTCCCTAAGGCTTCTGCAAAATACTTTTTTGTAGCACTCATAAAAATAAAATTTATTGATTAATAGGCTTCAATATAAGATTTTGCTATAATTTGAAGTAAAAATGTTAAAAAGTATAAGCAAAAAGTTAATAAGTCTAATTGTTAAGTTCTTTCAGCATTCAACCATTTTGGTTTCTGAGGATCTTTGAAGTTCTGCATTTTTTCCAACAAGGATTCTACATTTTCATCTACTAAAAGAAGTTGGTAATTATCCATTGTAAGAAATCCTTTGCTTACCATTTTCTCCAGCATTGCTATTAAATCTTTGTAAAAACTATTTACATTTAACAGTCCAATGGGTTTGGAATGCAACCCTAATTGAAGCCAAGTTAGAATTTCAAAAAGCTCCTCGAAAGTTCCCATGCCTCCAGGTAAGGCTATAAAACCATCACTTTTTTCTTGCATCAACATTTTACGATCGTGCATATTTTGAGTGGTGATTATTTCGGTTAAACCTAAATGAACTACTTCTTTTAGTTTTAGAAATTCAGGAATAATACCAATGACTTTTCCCGAATTGTCTAAAGCAGCCTGAGCCACTTTTCCCATAATACCAATTTTGGCTGCACCATACACTAAGCTAATTTTCCTATCAGCTAGAGTTTTTCCTAATTGTGTTGCTGCTTCAATAATAGTATTATCGTTTCCTTCGCTACTTCCGCAAAACACACAAATACTTTTTAAATCTCTCATTTTTTATTGCATTTTACCATTCGGTTTTTGTTGAAAATATCTTTTTTTACTTCAATATTCTTGAACCCTTCAATGGTTAACATTTCACAAACACCGTTACTTAAATATTCATTAATTTCAAAAAACAAAGTTCCTTTTTCTTTTAAATACTGCTGACAAAATATAGCAATTTTCCTATAAAACAACAAAGGGTCTTCGTCTTTTACAAACAATGCTGTTGCGGGTTCGTGATCGATTACATTGGGCTTCATTTGTTCTTTTTCTAATTCTCGAACGTAAGGCGGATTGGATACTATAACATCAAATTCTAGGTTTTTAAATTCCAAATTCCATGCCTTATCATTTAAAATATCTGCTTCGATAAAATTGATATTTACCTTGTTTAATTTTGCATTCTGTTTTGCAACTTCTAAAGCTTTTTTTGAAATATCTAAAGCGGTTATGTTCGGTTTTGGTAATTTTGAAGCTATTGAAATTGGGATGCAACCACTTCCAGTTCCGATATCCAAAATTGAAGATAGCTCATTTCGACTCCGCTCAATGTCCGAAATTACTGAAACAGATTCCAACACCCAAGAAACCAATTCTTCCGTTTCGGGTCTTGGAATTAATACATTTTTATCAACTTTAAAAGGGAGTCCGTAAAATTCGGTTTCTCCTATTATATATTGAATGGGTTCAAAATTTTTAAGCCGTTGAATAGCTTTATTAAACTTTGTGATTTTTGCTTCGGAAATAGATGTATCGGAATTCAAAACTATTTCAATCCTTGACATTTCTAAATGTTTTTCAGCAAGTAAATTGAAGAAGGATTGCACTTCTTCCGAAGGGTATAATTCTGAAATTGAATCAACAAAATATTTTTTTAGCTCTTTAATTTTCAAAACCTATAAATTTTTTAACATATGTACTGGGCAGGAATAATGACCCGTGTTTCCAAGAGGTCCATCAAGGTATTTAAACTCATTCTTTAGATATAATTTCTGTGCAGCTTTCATATACGTCATGGTTTCTAAATAACATTTATCGAACATAAAGTCTTTTGCTTTTTGAAGGCAAAGTTCTATCATTTTTGTTCCCAATCCTAATCCACGAGCTTCTTCCAGAAAATACATTTTTTGTAATTCGCAGATGTTTCCTTCGTAATTATCGAGTTGTGCAATGCCTGCTCCACCGATAATTTTTCCTTCTTTTTCAATTACAAAATATACAGAACGTGGTTTTTGATAGACTTCATACAAGCTATCCAAGGTTTTATCTGCATAAGCGGTTCCTACTTTTGGCACTCCTAAATCCACCAAAACCTTTCGTATTACCTTGGCAATATGCGGATTATCTTTTTTTAAAATAGGTCTAATGATTGGTGTGTTCATATAAATTAATCCTCGTATTTTTACCCTGTGAATATACACGAAAAATATATGTTGCGTTGCATACAACTTGCCAAAAATGGTTTGGGAACTACCTATCCAAATCCGTTGGTAGGTTGCGTAATTGTTCATAGAAATGAAATTATTGGAGAAGGATGGCATTATCAATCTGGTAAACCTCACGCGGAAGTAAATGCAATAAATAGCGTTAAAAATCAATCACTTT
>JALWUJ010000067.1:0-20114 GCA_027080135.1 Flavobacteriaceae bacterium
TCTGGAACTAAAGCCAGTGCAACGGTTAATCCTGAAAGAATATCGTCTTTTGGATTGAAGGTAAAGTTTTTGAGTAATCTTTGCATTTCGGTATATTTTTAAAGCGGGCAAAGATATAGTTTTTAAATAGAAGAGAAAGGTATATTTTATTTGATTGAAACTTTCGGTTAATAGAAATTAATAGATATATTTAGCAACCAAATTTGAAACAATTTTACTATGGGTTTATTTAGTTCAGAAGATAAAAAATGGGAATTAATTTCTTTCGGTGTATATTCATTTAAAGATCCACTTTTTTATGATAAAAGACGGAATCGTTCGGTTTATGATGAAAGTGAATTGACAAATTTGTATTTTGATATTCTAATTCAGAATAAACTATATAAAAAGGAAGATTGGAAAGACAAGGTATTTTTTAAAGTAAGAAATAAAGAAACAAAGAAAGTAATAGTTGAATTTGATGAAGAGTTTAATTTTTCAAAAGATGATTCTAATTGTAACATTCGCCAAGGGTATGGAAATAAAAATGGCGGTTTTTGGAAAAAAGGTCATTACGAAGTAACTGCTACTTTTGACGAAGGGAACAAAGAAATTGGTAAAACCGAATTTTGGGTTTTCGATAAAGGCTTACCTACCGCAAATTTTAATCCTTATTTTAAACTGTATTCTTTTAAATTATACAAAAAACCTATTGAGGTGGAAACTGTTGAGGAAAGAAATAATAGAACTCATTATGTTACCTTTAAAGAAGGCGATCTTAAATATTTGGGAGTAGAAATTAAAATTGAACCTCTTGTAGAAAAAGGAATTTATCCATCGCAAATTGTGGTTTATATCAACAATGTCGATGGAACTCAAAAAACAATTATCGACACCGAGCCTTATATAATTGAAGGTTCAGAAAGTAACCAAATGTTGTCTATTGGTTGGGGAAACTCTAACGGAACATTCTGGAAAAAAGGTACTTACAATATTTTTGTTCATTTTATGGATGTACTGGTTGGAACTACAGAATTTAAGGTTTCAAACAATTCCTTACTTTTTAATGGAGAAAATATGCTAGAAGAAATTTCTTTAAGTACTAGCGGAACTTCAATAAAAACATCAAGGGTTCCGTCTAATATTTCATTTGAAGAAGCCAAAAAAGAATTGGAGGAATTAATAGGTTTGGAAAAAGTGAAATCTGAAATAGACGAACTTTCTACGTTTCTTCAATTTATAAAAATTAGGGCAGAAAAAGGAATTGAAGACAAAACCATCAACTCTAACAATCTAATATTTACAGGAAATCCCGGTACAGGGAAAACCACCGTAGCAAAACTCTTAGGAAAAATTTACAAAAGTTTGGGAGTACTTTCGTCTGGACATTTAATTGAAGTGGGTAGAGCCGAATTAATTGCAGAATTTATCGGCCAGACCGCACCCAAAGTTAAGAAGGTTATCGAAAAAGCCAGAGGAGGTGTTTTGTTTATAGATGAAGCCTATTCACTTGCTAGAAAAGGAGAGAGTGAAAAAGATTATGGTAAAGAAGCCATCGAAATTTTATTAAAAGAAATGAGCGATGGAGCAGGAGATTTGGTCATTATTTACGCTGGTTATCCCACCGAAATGAATGACTTTGTCAATTCCAATCCTGGTATAAAATCACGTATTGGTCAGACCATTCATTTTGACGATTATACACCTAAAGAACTTTTTGGTATTGCCCTTTTTGCAGCCAATAAAAAGAATGTTACTCTAAGTATTGATGCACAAAAATTGCTTCAGGAAAATTTATATGAAGTGTATCGAACTCGTGATAATGACTTCGGAAATGCTCGCTATGTTTTTAGTGTTATTCAGGAAGCAAAAACCGAATTAGCGATGCGTGTAATGAGCGGTAAAAATAGCAAGGAGTTAAGTAAAGAAGAAATATCATTGATTACTTTGGAAGATATTTCGAAGCAATTTAAAACGGAAAATTCTTCGGTAATTGATATTCCTATTGACGAGCGTTTGTTAGAAGAATCTTTAAATGAAATAGATCAATTAATAGGTTTAACTTTTGTAAAAGAAGAAATATTTGAAGTGATTAAGCTGGTAAAATACTACCGAAAAATTGGAAAAGATTTCCGAAAAGATTTCTCTTTACACAAAGTGTTTACAGGAAATCCTGGAACAGGAAAAACTACCATGGCTCGTATTTTAGTGAAAATTTATAAGGCTTTAGGAATATTGGAAAGGGGTCATTTGGTGGAGGTAGATCGAAGCGAATTAGTAGCTGGTTATACTGGGCAAACCGCTACCAAAACCGATGCAATAATTAATTCTGCAATGGGCGGAATGCTTTTTATTGATGAGGCATATAGTTTGGTAATTCACGGCGATGCTTTTGGCGAAGAGGCTATTGAAACCCTTCTGAAACGTATGGAAGACGACCGTGGAAAATTCACTGTGGTCGCTGCGGGATATACCCTACAAATGAAGGAGTTTTTAGATTCAAATCCAGGATTAAATTCTCGTTTCGACCGTATTTGGAATTTCCAAGATTATAGTGTTAAAGAGCTTTTAGGAATTGCAGAATTAATGTTTTCTAAAGAAAATTTAAAAATGAATGAGGAAGCCGAAGCTATTTTTATTGAAAAATTAGCCGAGATGAAAAATACAGAAGGCAGCAACTTTGGAAATGCTCGTTCGGTAAGAAGAATCATAGATGAGGTGAAGAAAAATCAATTATTAAGAATGGCAGAAAGTACTTCAGAAACCATCTCTACAACCGAAATAGAAACGATAAAAGCTATTGATTTTGAGAATTTAAGTCAATCTAAAATTAAAGAAAAATCCCGACCTACTTTGGGGTTTAAATAAAAACTATAGGTCTTTTTAAGTTTTAAACTAATACAGAGGTGTTTTTATCATTTTTTTTTAACCACCACATAAAAATCTTCTTTAATCTTAACATTTTTAATAGTTTTTGAAAACGATTTTGATTTCCATTCAGAGGTTGGAAAAATCCACTCCTCTTTTCCGTTGATAATAACAATTACTGGCATAACAAAACCATCAACAATGTTTTTGTATTTGAACTTTAATTCTCTTCCATTTACTTTGTAAACTACTTTTGGAATCTCTGTAGTTCGTAAATATTGATTCCAAAATTTAGTTAAATTTATCCCAGATTTTTCTGAAATGTAATCTTCCAATTGTTTGCTACTAATGGTTTTATGATAAAATTCTTTATTTAGTCCTCGTAATATTTCTCGCCACTTTTCATCATCATCAATTAATTGACGGAGTGTATGTAAAATGTTCGCGCTTTTATAATACATATCGCCACTCCCTTCGTTATTTACATTGTAAAATCCAATAATTGGACGATCGTTTTGAATGTTATTTCTAGTTCCAATTACATATTCTGAAGCTGCCTTATTTCCGAAGTAATAATCCAAATACAAATTCTCTGAATATGCTGTAAAGCCTTCGTGAATCCACATATCAGCAACATCGTTATTGGTAATATTGTTAGCAAACCATTCGTGTCCAGATTCGTGGATAATAATAAAATCGAATTTTAAACCCCAACCAGTCATTGATAAATCCCCGCCCAAATACCCGTTTTGATAATAATTTCCGTAAGTAACACTACTTTGATGTTCCATTCCTAAATAGGGAACTTCCACCAATTTATAACTGTCCTCATAAAAAGGATAAGGCCCAAACCAATGTTCGAAGGCTTCCATCATTTTTGGAGCTTGTTTGAATTGTTTTTTTGCTTTAGAAAGGTTTTCCCGCAACACATAATAATCCATATCTAAAGTTCCTTTTTCACCTTCGTAGGTTTCTCCAAAATGAACATAGTCACCAATATTGATGTTAATTCCGTAATTGTTAATTGGGTTAACGACTTTCCAATGATAGGTTTTGGTAGTTAGATCTTCATCGGTTTTTTGAAGCCTTCCGTTAGAAACCGCCATAAACTCCTTCGGAACTTTGATTGAAATATCCACACCATTATCAGGTTCATCGTAAGGATGATCTTTGTTAGGCCACCAAATGCTAGCTCCAATTCCTTGATTGGAAGTGGCTATAAAATGCTTTCCGTTATTATCTTTATCCCAAGAAAATCCGCCATCCCAAGGAGCTCTAACGGCAGTTTTTGGATTTCCTGAAAAGAAAATAGTAAGCTCGTATTCCTTTCCAATTTCTTGTTTTTCTTGTAATTGAATAAAATGTGCACTTCCTTCCGAAGTAAAAGTAAGTTTCTTCCCGTTTTGAAGGATACTTTCAATCTTCATAGGAGTTTGAAGGTCTATTTGCATCGTATTATTTTCAGAAAGAACTTTATAGGAAACTGTATTACTTCCTAAAATATATTTTTCATCTGGTTTTACTTCCACAGATAAATTATAGTGTTGTAAATCCCACCAAGCTCTTTCTGGAGTGATGCTTCCTCGTAATGTGTCTTGGCGAGTGAAGTTTTGAGAATAAGCATTTATATTTAATATTAGAATTAAAAACATCCCCCAAACCCCCTTCAAGGGGGGATTCAAAATCGTACTAGTAAGTAGCTTTAAAGTCATATATGTAAATTGGAATTTAATTACCGTATTATTTTATTCGGAAAAACAACCACACTTTCGTGACCATCTTCATTTACTGAGGCAACTCCAAAAAAGAAATTATCGATTACAATTCCTTCTAAGGTAAATTCAGTTACATCACCTACATATCTACTGTTATCCCAAGTGGGAGAGGTGGTGTCTCTCCAATAAATTTTATATCCTTTTGCTCCATCTACTTTATCCCATTGCAATCTTGCTGAAGGTTCTACAATTCCTCCAATTCCAACAACTTTGGGTGAAGGTGGTGCCCAAGCCAAACTTGCCATTGTAATTGCATTTACTGCGGTAAGTTTTGCTGCGTATTCGAAATTTACAAATTCTAGTTTATCTCCGTAATCAATTCCGTTTTCGGTACGAATGTCTTGATGTTGATGATTGTAATTTTCGTGAGCTTCCATAATCCGAATTCCTGTAAATCCAGCGTCGTTAAACGGACGATGATGTCCGCCACGACCAAAACGATCCAATCTGTAAATCAACATCGGATTCATTTCTGGCATATAGGTTTTGGTAGTTGTATAAACATAACGGGCTAATTGGCGAGAAATTCCATCTACTTCTCCTCCATAAAAACGTCTTGATTTTCGTTGTCTTTCAGTTTCGGTAGGAGGGACAGGTTCGCTAAAAATTCTAAAATCTCGATTGCTAATTACACCATCGACTCCCGTAATATTTCCAATCATATCGTTGTTTAAAACTCCTACGATTTCCCAACCCTTTTCTTTGGCATATTGTGCAAATCCTTTACCTCCAAACAATCCTTGTTCCTCACCACTTAAACCTAAATAAACAATACTATTTTCAAACTTATATTTGGAAAGAACACGTGCTGCTTCCATAGTTCCTGCCATTCCAGAAGCATTATCATTGGCTCCTGGAGAATCTGAAGTATAATTATTTGGATCGCTTACCCGAGAATCTATATCTCCACTCATTATTATAAAACGATTTGGATATTTTGTTCCTCGTTGAATTGCCACCACATTGACCACCCAAACATCTTTGGTGATCCGATCGTTTTCTCCTTCTTTCACCAAATATTTCTGAAAGAATACGTCCAAACAATCATTGCAGTTGTTGGAAGTTTTATCAAATTCAGATTTAATCCAACGTCTTGCTGCGCCAATTCCTCTAGTTTCTGAAAGGGTATCACTTAAGGTATGGCGAGTTCCGAAACTGACTAATTTTGTGATGTCTGCTTCAATTCTATCTGCTGAAACCGCATTTATGATTTCGTAAATTCTAGCATCAGATTGGGCGAAAGATGAATGCGATATTAAAAGTAAAATGATTCCTATGCTTTGTAATTTTTTTTTCATTGGAATTTGGGTTTTATTATTTGGAATTTTTATTTTCAATTTCAGCAACAATAGCCAGTTTTGTTCCATCTGGACTTAAAGCCAGACGAGTGATATTTTTGATGTTAAATTTAGATAAATCGGCTACTAATTTCCAATCGCCAGTTCCGAATAAATCTAGCATAAATAATTTATCGCGACTACCTATCAATAATTTTGATTCGTCTAGCCAGATATGATCTTGAATTTCGATGGGTAATTCTGCTACGAAAAAACTTTCTAAAGATTTCATATCTAATTGAAAGATATCCATATTTCCTTCTTCATTTACAGAAGTATAACTCATTTCTTCTTTCGAATTGGGAACTTTATGTATGGATCTTCCAACGTTTTCAACCAAAGTGTCGTTGGTTTTTTTAGAAAGGTTTGAAATGACTAAATCCAAATTATTTCCGCTTAAAACGGAAGAAAGAATGGTCTTTTTATCAAAAAATGAATAATAAGCTACTTGTAAATCATCAATTAACAAAGTAGATTCCATTGTTTTAAAATTGTATAAATACAATCGTTGTAATCCTGTTGTGTCTAATCTTACCGCAGCAACGTTTTTACTTTTTGGAAAATTTTGCGGAGAATATTCGCCTCCAGAAGTAGAATGATTGATCCAATAATAATTGTATTCAGAAATTACATACCTCGCAATATCTGTTTGACCCAGATGTGTTCTTGAATATAATAACGTATTATTATCTGAAAATGAGGGTTGACTATCATAACCTTCATTATTAGAGATGTTTCTGAAATTTGAAACTTTAAATGAAGTATCTGAAAAAGACAATTCCATTAAAAATATTTCGGTGTTGGATTGAGCAATTCCTAAGAAAAAACTTAGAATAAAGCCTAGAATTAATGATGGTTTAAGCATTCAAATTTTATTTGCTTAAATATACGGAAGAAATAAAAATGTTTTGACACGAATTTCACGAAATAACACGAAATTATATTTTTGTTATTTAGTGTCGGGGTGACTTAAAATCACCCCGACACTTTAAAGGATAAAAAAAACCGCTTCTATCAGATATTGATGAAGCGGTTTAGTTAACTTAAACTTAATTCTTATAAACCTACAAGGTTTTTAAAACCTTGCAGGATGTGAATTTGCTGTTTCACTAAAAAGGATATTTGTTTTCCTCGTTAACTTTATCAGCTATTTGAGTACGTAAAGCCACTACGTTTGGCTGGTTTTGATATTTTGTAAATCGTTTAAGCCCCATTAACATCATACGTTGTTCGTCGCCTTCAGCGAAAGAGACAATGGCTTCTTTTGCTTTTCTTTGAATAATGTCCACTGCATTATATAAATACAATTGCGTCATTGCTATTTGGTGTTTTTGAGAATCTTCTCCAAAACGTTTGATGTTTTTTCGTGTTCTTAAAATTGCACTTTCGGCTAAATAAACTTCAATTAATATATCGGAAGCTGCAATTAATACTTGTTGGTGTTCTTCTAAATCAGCTCCAAATTTTTGAGCGGCTGCACCTCCAACCATCAAGAATACTTTCTTTAGGTTTTCAATCATTGCTTTTTCTTCGGATAAAGTTTCAGAAAAATCGGGAGTATCAAAAGATGGAATTCCTGTTAATTCACCCACCACAGCTTGAGCAGGTCCCATTAAATCTACATGACCTCTCATTGCTTTTTTCATTAACATTCCAACGCTTAACATTCGGTTAATCTCGTTGGTACCTTCGTAAATTCTAGATATACGTCCGTCTCTCCAAGCAGATTCCATAGGTGTTTCGGCACTAAAGCCCATTCCTCCAAAAATCTGAATTCCTTCATCAAAACAAGCCTGTCCGTCTTCAGAAATGGCAACTTTTAAAATAGAACATTCAATAGCAAATTCTTCTACAGCTTTTAGCTCTGCTTCTTGATGATTGTTTCCAGCTTCTAAACGAAGTTTCATACGGTCTTCAATATCTTTACCCGCACGGTAACAAGCACTTTCTCCAACGTAAGTGTTGGTTGTCATTTCTGCGATTTTAGATTTAATTGCTCCAAATTGTGAAATAGGCGTTTTAAACTGTTTACGCTCGTTGGCATATTTTACCGCTTCGGTTGTAATGCGTCTTTGTGCTTCTAAAGTTGCAGTTGCTAATTTAATACGACCAATGTTTAAAACATTCATCGCGATTTTAAATCCGCTACCTCTTTCAGAAAGCATATTTTCTACAGGAACTTTTGTATCGCTAAAGAAAACTTGACGAGTAGAGGAGGAGTGTATTCCTAATTTGTGTTCTTCTTCGCCTAAAGTGATTCCGTTGTCTGAATCGTTTTCAACAATAAAACCTGTGATGTATTTATCGTCTTCAATACGAGCAAAAACGATAAATGTACTTGCAAATCCTGCGTTTGAAATCCACATTTTTTGTCCGTTGATAATGTAATGTTTTCCATCCTCAGAAAGAACTGCTTTTGTTTTTCCGCTGTTGGCATCACTACCTGCTGTTGGTTCGGTTAAACAATAAGCCCCAAATTTTACTCCTGTTGCTAAATCTGGTACGTATTTTTGTTTTTGTTCTTCGGTTCCGTATAAAACAATTGGCATGGTACCAATTCCGGTGTGTGCACCAAAGGCAGTTGCGATAGATCCTGTTGCTCCAGAAATATAATCACAAACCAATAATGTGGTTACAAATCCCATTCCTAGTCCGCCATAAGCTTCCGGAACGGCAACTCCTAAAAGTCCGAGTTCTCCAGCTTTACGCATTACGCTTTCTGTAAGTGCATAGTCTTTTTGCTCGAAACGAGCTTTGTGAGGCCAAATTTCACGATCTACAAAATCGATTACTGCCTCTTTCATCATTTTTTGTTCTTCGGTGAAATCTTCTGGAGTGAAGACTGCTTCGCAAGGAGTGTCTTTTACTATAAATTGTCCTCCTCTAATTAATTCGTTTTCCATTTTTTTCTTTTTTAATACTCTCGCTAAGACGCTGAGGCGCAGAGCTATTTGTTGTTTTTTCTCTCGCTAAGACGCCAAGACGCCAAGTTTTTCTTTGCGGCTTCGCGTCTTTGCGAGCAATTTTATTTACTTCAAAAATTCATAAATTCCAGCGGCACCTTGTCCTGTTCCAACGCACATCGTTACGATTCCGTATTTTCCTTTCATATCTCTTTTTCGCATTTCATCGAAAAGTTGAGTTGAAAGTTTTGCTCCTGTACAACCTAATGGATGTCCTAAAGAGATAGCACCACCGTTTACATTTACGATGTCTGGATTAAGGTCCAATTCTCTCATTACTGCCAATGATTGTGATGCGAATGCTTCATTCAATTCGATTAAATCGATATCATTTTGTTTTAATCCTGCTTGTTTTAATGCCTTCGGAATTGCTCTTACAGGTCCAATTCCCATAATTCTTGGCTCCACACCAGCTGCAGCAAAATTGACCATTCTTGCAATGGGTTCGAGGTTTAATTCTTTTACCATTTCTTCACTCATTACCATAACAAAAGAAGCACCATCACTCATTTGTGATGAATTTCCTGCTGTTACACTTCCGCCAGCTGCAAATACTGGTCTTAATTTTGCTAAGGCTTCTAATGAAGTACCTTTACGAGGTCCTTCGTCTTTAGTTACCGTATAAGAAGTTGTTTCCTTTTTTCCTGCTTCATTTACAAAAGTGTGTTCTACTTTTATAGGAACAATTTGATCTTGAAAACGATCTTCTGCTTGTGCACGCAAAGCCTTCATATGAGAATTATAAGCAAATTCATCTTGATCCTCACGAGAAACATTAAACTGATTGGCAACCGCTTCGGCAGTTAATCCCATTCCCCAGTAATAATCCTCGTTTCCTTCTTTTGCCATTTTATAATCTGGTGTAGGTTTGTAACCTCCCATAGGAATATAACTCATACTTTCGGCTCCACCTGCGATGATACAACTCGCCATTCCGCTTTGAATTTTAGCTGTTGCCATTGCTATGGTTTCGATTCCTGAAGCACAATAACGATTTACGGTTACTCCAGGAACGTCTTCAACTTTAAGTCCCATTAAGGAAATAAGACGTGCCATATTTAGTCCTTGTTCGGCTTCTGGCATGGCGTTTCCTACCATTACATCGTCGATGCGAGTTTTGTCTAATTCTGGTAATTCCTTCATCAGATATTCTATGGTTTCCGCAGCTAATTCATCGGGTCTTTTAAAACGGAAAAGTCCTCTTGGTGCTTTTCCAACTGCGGTACGGTATGCTTTTACTATATATGCTGTTTTCATAATTCTAAATTTTAATTTTACTTTTCCCCCATTGAAGGGGGTTAGAGGGATGTTCTTTAGTGTTGTTTAAACCTTAATTGCAACATCCCTCCCCAGCCCTCCCTTCAAAGGGAGGGAGTGGTTCAATATTTAATTTCTCAACGGTTTTCCAGTTTTTAACATATGTTCGATACGTTCCAATGTTTTACGTTCTGTGGTAAGGCTCAAGAATGCTTCTCTTTCAATGTCTAATAAATATTGTTCTGATACATACGATGGTTCGGATAAATCACCACCAGCCATTACGTAAGCAAGTTTATCTGCGATTTTACGATCGTGCTCGCTAATGTATTTTCCAGCTTGCATTTGGTCAGTTCCTACTAAGAACATTCCCAAAGCTTGTTTTCCTAGAACTCGAACATCTTTTCGTTTTACCGGTTGTGTATAACCTTGATCTGCCATTGATCTTGCCACAGCTTTTGCGGTGGCAATCTGACGGTCTTTATTAACGACAACAATGTCTTTTCCTTTCTGAAGGATATCTAAATCGTAAGCTTCATAAGCCGAAGTAGATACTTTTGCCATTCCGATGGTTAAGAAATGTTCTTGAAGTACGTTTAATTCCACATCATTTTTATGGAACATATCTCCAGCACGAAGTGCCATTTCTTTAGAACCTCCACCACCAGGAATTACACCAACTCCAAACTCTACCAAACCGATATAACTTTCAGCTGCAGCCACCACACGATCGGCGTGTAATGTCATTTCGCAACCTCCACCTAAAGTCATTCCGTGAGGAGCAACTACGGTTGGGATGGAAGAATAACGCAAACGCATTACGGTATCTTGAAAATATTTAATTGCCATATTTAGCTCGTCGTATTCTTGTTCGACAGCCATCATAAAAATCATTCCGATGTTGGCACCTACCGAGAAGTTAGGTCCTTGATTTCCGACAACCAATCCGTCGAAATTCTTTTCAGCCATATCAATAGCTGTATTTAATCCTGCTAATACATCGCCTCCAATGGTATTCATTTTACTTTGGAACTCTACATTTAAAATTCCATCGCCTAAATCTTCTACAACAACTCCACTATTTTTGAAAATCTCGTTTGATTTGCGAATGTTATCCAAAATAATAAATGAATCTTGTCCAGGAACTTTTACGTGTTTTTTCTGCGGAATGTCATAATAATAAGTATCACCATTTTTTACAGTGTAAAACTCTTCAATTCCTGCATCCAACATTTCTTGAACCCAAGGTGCAGGTTCTTTACCTAAATCTTTTATTAGTTGAACTCCTTCTTTTACACCCACAGCATCCCAAATTTGGAAAGGTCCGTGTTCCCAACCAAATCCTGCTTTCATTGCATCATCGATTCGGTAAAGCTCATCTGAAATTTCAGGAATACGTTTGGAGGAATAGGCAAACATTCCTGCGAAATTCTTACGATAGAATTCTGCTGCTCGGTCTTTTCCTTTTACTAAAACTTTAAAACGATCGATGACATTATCGATGGTTTTTGTCATTTCGAGTGTTGCAAATTTCGCTCTCTTTTTTGAATTGTATTCTAAGGTATTAAGATCCATTACTAGGATTTCACTTTTCCCTTTTTCATTTTTTACTTTCTTATAAAAACCTTGACCAGTTTTAGATCCCAGCCATTTGTTTTTCATCATGGTATTGATGAATTCTGGTAATTTGAAGATGTCGTGTTCCTCGTCGTTTGGCAATCCTTCATAAAGACCATTGGCAACATGCACTAATGTGTCAAGCCCAACAACATCAACGGTACGGAAGGTTGCCGACTTTGGGCGACCGATTACTGGACCTGTTAATTTATCGACTTCTTCAACCGTAAGTCCCATTTCTTTCACTAAATGGAAAAGTGCTTGGATTCCGTAGATACCAATTCGGTTTCCTATAAATGCAGGAGTATCTTTTGCGAGTACCGATGTTTTTCCGAGGAATTGTTCACCGTAAATTGTTAAGAAATCCAATACTTCTTGTGAAGTATCCGGACCTGGAATAATTTCGAATAATTTTAAGTAGCGAGGAGGATTAAAGAAATGTGTTCCACAGAAATGTTTGCGGAAATCTTCGGATCTACCTTTATTCATAAACTGAATTGGAATTCCTGAAGTGTTACTTGTAATAAGCGTTCCCGGAGTTCGGTGTTTTTCTAAGTTTTCAAACACTTGTTGTTTGATGTCTAAACGTTCTACTACTACTTCAATAATCCAATCTACTTCAGAAACTTTAGCGATATCGTCGCTAAGGTTACCGGTTGTGATTCGTTTTGCAAAATCTTTGTGATAGAGTGGGGCAGGTTTCGATTTGATAGCTGTGGTTAATGCATCGTTTACTAGACGGTTTCTAACCACCTTATCCTCTAAAGTTAATCCTTTGGCTTTTTCTTTTTCAGAAAGGTTAAAAGGAACAATATCGAGTAATAAAACTTCTACGCCAATATTGGCGAAATGACAAGCGATTCCGCTTCCCATAATCCCTGAGCCGATAACGGCTACTTTGTTTATTCTTCTTTTAGACATATTTAATCTATTTATCTGATAGGTATATTTTTTTTGAATTTATCAATTCTAATATGGTATTTGCAACCCTTTTAAAGGCTTTTAAATCTTCTGGAGATACAGCTTTGTTAACAGCTTCGTCGAAACCGATGACTACTTGTTTCGAAAAATCTCTCATTTCTTTACCAAAAGGGGTTAAGTGAATTAAAACACCACGTCCATCCAATGGGTTAGGTTTTCTTACTATTAGACCTTTATCTTCCATTGCATTTAATGTTCTGGAAAGGCTAGTTGCTTCAATTCCCATTTTTGGACCTAAGGAAGTTGAAGGAGTTCCTTCTTCAGGGTCGATGCTGATAAGAGCAAATCCTGTTGCCATAGTACTTCCTTTTTTTCCCGCTTCTTCGTTATACATTTTAGTTACACTCATCCATGTGGAACGGAGTAAATAGTCGATAGTTTTTTCTTTCATAATAAGTTAGCGTATCTGGGGATACTATTTGAGACTCCAAATATACATAAAATATGTTATGCGTGCATAGTAAATTTATGTTAAATTTTTGAAGTGTGAGTGAGATGTAAGATATATAAGTTTTAATCGTTATATTTGATTATTGAATAAAACATTTTAAACCCAAATTTAATTACTATGAAAACGAAACATAACTTTAAACGGACTTTATTTGCTTTATTGATATTATTTGTATTTTCTTCAAGTTCAGTATTAACTGCACAGAAAAGTAATAATAGCAACCATCTTATCATCATAGCAAAAATGAATAATGGTATTTTAGATCTTACTTGTACGAGTGGTTGTAATTGGTCAAATATTTCACTGCCTTTAAATAAAACTTCTGTGATTAATGATAACGGTGAGGTTACTTCTGAAAATAGGAGTTCGGAGTCAAATTTTCAATTTTCAATTGCAAAAACAAATACTGGAATTAAATTATCTGCCATAAAAGGAGTTAGTTGGACTACACTAGATGTAAAGCTTTCTGAAGGTTATAGACAAACGATTACTGAGGGCGGATTGGCTCATTAATATTGCTATTTTTTTAATATCTAATTACTTTTTATAAAAAGGAATTAGATAAGAAATTCCATAGCTAAAACCGATTCCAAAATCGTTATAATCGTTGGTTTTATTAAATCCAGGAATATAAAGGTTATCGAAATTTTCGGGAATATCTTCAGAAATTTTATTTTTAAGTTGAAGAGTAATTGAAAGAAAAAGGTTGTTAATAATTTCTGTTTTTACACCTAAGACAAATTCTATCCAATGAGTTGAAAGTCCTTTGTAACTTTTGGTTTCTTGAATAATAGTTCCAGGAAATGTTGGGTCACCAGTATAAATTGAAAAACTAGTAAGTTCTTGGTTAAAAGAAGAATATCCGTAACGTAGACCTGCAATAATAGCATTGTTCATTCCCACCCAATTGTTATATGCGTTAAAATCGGCTCCTATTTTAATGTAACTTCCTTGGGTAGATGAGCTTAGGTTGGTTTCTATTTGTTGGTCTTTGTCGTTTCCAAATTCTCCAGCAATATAAAAACGGTGTGTAATACGGTAATCTGCCATGATTTCGAAACCTGTAAAATCTTCGTTTACCAAGGTTTTTATAGGTCTGGATAAATCTATCCCTACACGCAAACCGTATTTGTTATTTTTTACTTTTAGAGTATCTTTCACCGCTGTTTCTTTTTGTGCATTTACTGAAAATGATACAAAAAAAAGTAGGTTAATGATAAATAATAACGTGAGTTTCATCCTCATTTTCTACGTTGGGTTTTGTAATGGATATTTCTTGAATCCAATTAGTATTATCTTCTGAATCGAACTCACTTCCAAGGTTTATAAAATACGATTTAAAAGCACAAGCTCTATTGATATAAATAAAATCTCTTTGATAGTTGAAGGTAACTAAATCTAAATTTCCTTCGTTATTTGAAGTATTGTCTTTGTAAAATTGAAATTTTGTAAAATCTACTCCTGTATTTAAAGGAATGGCTATAGAGTCTGTAGTTATTGATTTGATAATGTCTGTGGTGTCACTTTCAATAATAGTTGTAACGGTTAAATTATCAACAACTTTATATACATTTGGGTTAATTTTACTTTTAAAAATAATGATTAATTTGGGAGTGGTAGGAGTATCACCTGTACAAATATCGTCCTTACCACAACCAGAAGCAATTGATAGAAATAGAAAAATTACAATTATTTTTTTAAGCATTTTTTCGGGTTAGGATTATCTTTTTTCTAATAATACCACGTTTTCTACGTGGTGGGTCTGCGGGAACATATCTACAGCTTGGGTTTTAGTAACTTTATATTGATGATCTAACAAAGCCAAATCACGAGCTTGTGTTGCACTGTTGCAACTTACATAAACTATTTTGTTTGCCGAAATTTTTAACAACTGTTCTACCACATCTTTATGCATCCCGTCACGAGGTGGGTCTGTAATAATTACATCTGGAATCCCGTGTTGGTTAATAAAGTCTTGGTTAAAAACTTTTTTCATATCACCCACATAAAATTCGGTGTTTTCAATATTGTTCAATTTTGCGTTTTCTTTGGCTGCTTCAATCGCATCTGGAACGGCTTCAATACCAATTACTTTCTTTGTTTTTTTTGCAACAAATTGAGCGATGGTTCCTGTTCCTGTATATAAATCAAAAACCACTTCGTTTCCTGTTAATCCTGAAAAATCTCTGGTTACTTTGTAAAGTTCGTAGGCTTGTTCGGAATTGGTTTGATAAAAAGACTTGGCATTTATTTTAAAACGAAGTCCTTCCATTTCTTCAAAAATATGATCTTTGCCCTGATAGCAAACTACTTCTTGATCGTAAATTGTATCGTTTCCTTTAGAATTAATTACATATTGAAGGGAAGTAATGGTTGGGAATTCTTCAAAAATAGCATCTAATAACAATTCTCTTTTTTCTTTGTCTTCATAAAAAAACTGAAGCAGCACCATAATTTCATCAGTACTTGTGGTACGAATCATCAAGGTACGTAAAAACCCTTCTTGTTTGCGAGCATTATAGAAAGGCAAATTGTATTCTTCTGCTTTGCTTTTAATAAAATTTCTGATGGTATTACTTGGTTCACGTTGTAAATGGCAACTATTAATATCCAATATTTTATCCCACATTCCGGGAATATGAAAACCTAAAGCATTTCGGTTTTCAATAATTTCATCGCTTTTAATCTGTTCTAATGTCAACCATTTGCTATCACTAAATGAAAATTCCATTTTGTTCCGATAGTAAAATTGATCTTTTGAGCCAAGGATGGGTGAGATTTCGGGAAGTTCGATTTTTCCTAAACGCTTCAGATTATTTTCAACTTCTTTTTGTTTGTAAAATAACTGGTGTTCATAACCCATATATTGCCATTTACATCCGCCACAAGTACCGAAGTATTCACATTTAGGCACAACACGTTTTTCTGAAAATTTTGAAAACGAAATCGCTTTCCCTTCATAAAAACTTTTACGTTGTTTGGTAGTTTGTATAGTACAAACATCCCCAGGAACGGCATTGGCAATAAAAATCACTCTTCCGTCTGGTGCCTGAGCAATTGCTTTTCCTTTGGCACCAGCATCGGTGATTACCAAGTTTTCAAAAACTTTGTTTTTATTCCTTCTTCCCATAGCGGCAAAAATAAGAATAGCATTAAAATTCTGTATGAGATAATTGGATTATCTTTTTTAAAATAAATATATTTTACAATTTGAGTCTAAAAATAACTTTATGATATTTTATATCTGAATGAATATTTAGTAAATTGCGACCTTTAAGGATGATTTCTCTCCTCCGCTGAATTTTCGTCCCGATGCTTATCGGAATCTCGAAAGAATAAAGGTATAGTAGGAATTGCTAAATTTCAATTTAAAAAATAATTTATTATGTCAGTTGTAGAAAACACATTGTCACAAAAAGCAATCGATTTAGAAAATGAGTATGGAGCTCATAATTATCATCCTTTACCAGTGGTTTTAGAGCGGGGAGAAGGTGTATTTGTTTGGGATGTAGAAGGGAAGAAATATTACGATTTTCTTTCGGCTTATTCCGCAGTAAATCAAGGTCATTGTCATCCAAAAATCATCAATGCTCTTACCAAGCAAGCACAAAAATTAACTTTAACCTCCAGAGCTTTTCATAATGATATCCTCGGAAAATACGAAGAATACGTAAGTAAGTATTTTGGTTTTGACAAGGTTCTTCCTATGAATAGTGGGGCAGAAGCAGTAGAAACTGCTATCAAGCTTTGTAGAAAATATGCTTATGAGAAAAAAGGAATTGCTGAAAATAAAGCAGAAATAATTGTATGTGAAAATAATTTCCACGGAAGAACAACGACTATTATTTCTTTTTCCAACGATCCGGATGCTCGTAAAAACTTTGGGCCTTTTACCGATGGTTTTATTAAAATAGAATATGATAATTTAGAAGAGTTAGAAGAAGTTTTAAAAACGAATGATAATGTAGCAGGATTTTTAGTAGAACCCATTCAAGGAGAAGCTGGAGTTTTTGTTCCTTCTGAAGGGTATTTATCAAAAGCAAAAGCCCTTTGTGCAAAATATGGTGTATTATTTATTGCTGATGAAGTACAAACAGGAATTGCAAGAACAGGAAAATTATTAGCTGTAGATCACGAAAATGTAAAACCAGATATTTTAATATTAGGAAAAGCATTAAGCGGTGGTGTATATCCGGTTTCGGCTGTATTGGCTAGAAATGAAACTATGTGCGTTTTGAAGCCAGGACAACACGGTTCTACTTTTGGTGGTAATCCGTTGGCTTGTGCCGTAGCAATTGCTTCTCTGGAAGTGATTAAAGAAGAAAACCTTGCAGAAAATGCAGAACGTTTAGGAAAATTATTCCGAAGTGAAATAGAAAAATTTATACCAACTACCAATTTAGTTAATGGAGTAAGAGGTAAAGGTTTGTTAAATGCTGTTTTAATAAATGACACCGAAGAAAGCGATACCGCTTGGAACATCTGTTTAAAACTTCGTGATAACGGATTGTTAGCAAAACCAACACACGGAAACATTATTCGTTTTGCACCACCGTTAGTAATGACTAAAGATCAAATTATGGATTGTGTTTCAATTATTAAGAAAACTATTACAAATTTTTAATAGTATTGAAAATAAAAAAAAGCGGCTTTAAGCCGCTTTTTTTATGAGTTATAATAAGACTATTTATTTTTAACAATCATTTTATAATCAATATCAATATTGGTATCGGTTAAAAGTTTAATTAAATAAACTCCATCAGATATATTTGATGTTGGAATGGTAAAACTAGTTGCAGAACCTAAATTGGTTTTATGTATTATTCGTTTACCAGCCATATCGTAAATAGTTGCTTCTTTTATTGTATAACCATCAGGGTTTGAAATTTCCATTTGTTTGTAAGGATTGTTTTGGAAGAAATTTACCGATGCTCTAACAAGTTCTGTTTCTGTGGCTTTAGGCGAATCTTCGTTTACTTGTCTTCCGTTTTTAAATACAATAAAAAAACGATTGTTATAAGTACCTGCTGGTAAATAAAAAGAATTTAATTCAGTTTGAGGTTGATCGTCTATTAATTTATAAGTGTCATTTAAACTATCCCATAAGTATGCATTTCGGGAAAAGTTAATTATTTCGACAGCTTTTACGTTAAAAAGTGTGGTCTCATCTAGTGTAAATCCTAAAGGGATTTGTTTGTCATTTGAATAAGGTAAGGTTTGAATAACAAAAGGTTCCAATTCTCCATTTTCTTCAATTAAGAAATAAGATTCGGCTCCACCAGAATCCATAGGGTGATGACCATCTAATCCAACATCGTAACCATCTGTACTTTCATCTGAAAACATTAATAGTAATTGCCTTGCGTATTCATTGTTTATAACTACATTAATTCTCATTTGAGGAATTTCTACACTTTCTGACGCTGTTGATGCTTCATTACCATTAATTGTTTCTGTATTATTTTCAGAACTTCTAACATTTAAAGTACTAGTATAAAGTCTATGAGAGTTACTATGTACTATGTTTGTTGCAGCTCCAGCATTTGTGTTTAATACAAATCCTTGGCCAATAGGAGAATACCTTCTGTCAATCACTGCTCCAGTACCAGTTCCTGCATTACCTCCTAAACCACCATTTGCACTATAAGTTTTAAAAGTGGGTGCAGTATAGGAACCTGGATTTGTATTTCCAGAATTTGCTGGACCTGGAACCCATACTCCATAACCACCAGATTTATTTACATAATAATGGCTGTATTCACTATTTTTTGGTTCGTCCCAAAATAAAATTTCTGTTAATCCATTTCCTGTGTTAGCATTAAAAAATTCTACTAAATCAATAGCAGAAGGATAAGGATTACCTGAAAGTGTCCATTGGTTTCCTGCATTTATGGGTACATTAATATCACCATTATTTGGTCTTCCTCTAAAGTCGTAAGTTTGAGATTGAGTAACAGCTCCGTTACTTACTCCTTTCATTGTAAAACCATAACCAGGTTCAATATTGTCGGCTCCACCTACAAACACATAATTTGCTTCTTGTTCGTTGTTTGGAGAGCTTAATCTTTTATAAATCCAACGAGTTGAAATTGTAATGGGACTTGTTGTGGCATTTCCATTCCAACTTGTTGTAGTGCTGGCTAAGTTTGAGTCTGTAATATCAACAATGTCATACAGTCTTGAAACTCCAGCATTTTTGTTTCCATTTCCAGCTATTGTTTGATTTCCAACGGGAGAATGCCAAAAGTTATAGTGATAGTTACTTGTTTCATCTACTGTTTGGTAAACAGAAATATATCCTGTACCTGAATTAGGTGTTGTTCCCGTTCCTTGAATGAGTTGAGAATCTCCTCGTAAATAAATGCTAGCTTTTGTAGCCGGATTGTTATTGTTTTCGGTAAGATTAATATCGTCTTCAACAAATAACACTTCGTTGTTTACATACAGGTAAGAATCTGTAGATGCAGATGTATTAGGTGCAACGTACAACTGAGAAAACACAGCAGAACTTGTTGCCATTAAGGTAATTGTTAGTAGTAGGTTTTTCATAATTTTAAAATTTTTAAGAAGATTCTTGGGGGCAAAAATTCTTCCTTTTGAAAAACAAATCTAATAAATATATTTGATTTATCAGTTATGTATGGGATTAAGAATATATCATTTCCATCATCAAGTATATTTACTTGAAACCCAAAATCAGATACTGGTATTACAGAATTGGATAGTGCTGGTTCAATATATGATATATTGTATGTATTTATATTTATTTTTG
This sequence comes from Flavobacteriaceae bacterium, assembly GCA_027080135.1. Taxonomy (GTDB): domain Bacteria; phylum Bacteroidota; class Bacteroidia; order Flavobacteriales; family Flavobacteriaceae; genus Marifrigoribacter. Next base: position 20,001 of record JALWUJ010000067.1, read on the forward strand.
CTATTGCAAATTCTGCCTTCGGTAATGGAATATTTATTTGTATACCAATATATGAAGACAATATCGAACAATATGCTATACCATTTAAAATTCTATGTATTTTTATATTAATAT
>JALWUJ010000067.1:20124-22615 GCA_027080135.1 Flavobacteriaceae bacterium
CTGATTCATATAGTATGTGATTAGTATATACAAATTTGTTATTTATTCCATCAACCTCATATTCAACTATATGGCTTTTATCCATATCTGAATCGTTTATAGTTATATATACATATTGTTTATTATTTATTTTTGTACCAACATCAGATAGTGAGCCATATGCATTATTGTTCAACGAGCCATTATAGTTTCTTAAATCATTGTTTATTATTACATAGTCAGATTGTTCAAATGCACCACTTAGCGTATTAAATGAATATAGATACAAAATAAAGGTTCCGACTGGGTATGTAGAACCTATACCAACGATTTTCTTCAATGCGGCATATGAATATTGTGATATACCAGTTATATTCACTATGATTTCATTATCAGAATTTCCAACTGACTCATTCTGTAGTATAGTAAAATTTGAATTCATATTTTTTTCCTTAATTGTTATTGACTATATCTTTCCAACATTCCAATTTCTTTCTGGAAGCTCACATATGCTTGTCATAGTTATCATGTCATATGAGTATACTATATTCGCAATATTAAAATCATCACCATATGATATGCCAAGCCCAACATCACTATTTGATAATGAATAAATATGTTGAGATTTATTTATACTAATATCTTCTGGATATATACTTCCAATATACTTGAACGTGGATATATCAAATATGCCAATACATATAATATATAGATTTTCACCGCTTCCACCTTTACCGCTTCCGCTGCCACTACCACTGCCAGAGTAATTTTCAGACCTGATATTAATTTCTGATATTGCATAGATATATTTTTTATCAGATAGAATATATATATCTGAATAATCAATATTAATATTGTAGTTTGGATAAGCTCTCTCAACTGATTCAATAAAGTCATTAATACATAATTCATTTACATCATATGTTCCATGCAAAAAGTCAATATTTGAATAGATAATTATCTTAAATTCGTATTCTTGAATATTTGCATGTTTCATGATTGATACTAGCACAACATCATTTTTGAATGTTGCATTTACATTTCTATAATATGAATATTCCAAATATTTAGAATTTCCAGATAATGTAGATGGGTCTGGAAGTTTCAATCTAATTTCATAGCCAGCATCGTCATATACAACGATATCAGAATCTGGATTTGTATAATCTGAACTTGACGTTGACATTATGGAATATATGTCTTTTCCGATTGATAATGAGTCTATGCTAGAAAGCTTATTTGAGTATGGCTCAACAATTGAAAATGTACTATTAATTATTGGGTCATCATTAAGTGTATATTTAATGGCTACACATCTATAATACTGACTGAATAGGCCACCACTTTTACTTATGTATGCAAAAGATAATAGTAATGTATCATTGCTAGAATCAAATACGGATGATGCTCCAATAGTAAATAAAATATAATCATTTTCATTTACAGAATCTATTATAGATGGCAATTCAACTGCATAATCTGATTTTGGAGTTATATAGTTTTGTAATATATTTAAAATTTCAATTTTCTTACTATGTGTATTTAGTTTAAATAGTGTTATATATTCAATATCGATGTGTGATGATGAATATGAAAAATGGTATATCAGTGGTATATATTTTTCTATACCATATTCATCATGATATAGGATTTCAACAGGAACTGAAAAACCATATTTAGTTTTTAATATATTATCATTAATCTCTATTGATACTTGACTTGTCGAGAAATCAAATCCAATAGTAGAAGAGTAGTCAAATTTTAAATCAATATTGAATATTGTTTTGGAATTATTTGAGATATCATACAAATATATGTCAATTGAATGATTTGAATCAATATCTGTACTGCGCTGAGGTATAGATATATAGTATCCATTGGAATCATATAGGATATTGTTAGAGTCTCGTATATCGCTATCGTTATAGGTCCAAAATACTTTTTTTATTAATCCGCTATCAACAACATCAATATTTTTATTGTTACACCGTATAGTGTTCATATCGTGCATCCTATATAAATTTAGTTGGAAATATATTTATACTATATACCAAATGCTTTTTTAAATACAGACCCCATATCAACAGAGCCAGTATTGCCTCCAAACATATTTCGTCTTCGCTTTTCATCTTTTAGCATCGTATCAAGTTTGTTTTTGGCTGCCTGTGGTTTTTGCTTTTTGTTTGTGCCATTAACATATGTTGAGTTTGAGTCCTTCAGCTTTCCGCCATTTGTAATAAATTCATAAAATTTGGGGTCGCCTGGTTCTATTCCAAGTTTTTTGGCCTTATCTCTAAGCATTGCAGCATATGCTTCATCCTTCATACCAAGTCCCATATCTAATCCTTTTTATGTATTGTTTTATTATAGCGTTCTATTTGCTTTTTATATTTTAGCATATCTTTTTCATAACCATGCTGTACATCATTAGCTTGCTTTTTGTTCATGATTTCCATCAATGTTCTTTTTGCAGTTTGGGCATGATTGATATCCAGAAATATATTTACATCCA